>CAJXPH010000016.1 GCA_913057765.1 uncultured Campylobacteraceae bacterium | reverse complement strand
CTGGTCTCGTGGGCTCGGAGATGTGTATAAGAGACAGGGGTTTTTATGATCTGATTAAGGTTTTTTTAAAGTATATGGATTTACAATACGGTAAATAAATATTTACCATAAAATATGGTTTTATAAATTTTTGTTAATTAAATATTTTTTTAAAGGAAAATATAATGAAAGATAAAGAAATTAATAAAGCCCGTGCTTTATATTACGCAATGTTTTCAAGATTTTTTGTTTTTACAACTGGAACTAAAAGATACTTTGAATTAGTAAATATTATAAATCTATTGAAAGAAAATCCTTTAGATAATACTACAAAAGATGCTTTAGAAAATTTATCTGCTCTTTTGAAAATAGATTCAAATATTAATTTTATGAATGAGTTTGATGATATTTTTCATTCTCCTGAGACTATGACTGTTCGAACTACTGCTTCATATTATTATGAAGATATTGAATGTGGTAAAAAAAGAATCGAAATGCAAAATTTTTTAGCAAAAACAAAAATAAGAAGAGATGAAGAGAAATATTCTGACTATGAAGATCATATTGGATTTATTTTTACAGTTTTAAGTGAGTTATGTGAATTAGAATATGAAGGGCAATCTGAATATACAAATACAATCCATTGTATTTTCGAGTCAGTGTTAAATGAATTTGTAGATGAATTTTCAAAAGAACTATATGAACATGAGAGTGCTGAAATTTTTAAAAATGTTGTAGTAGTTTTAAAAGCATTTATAGAGTTTGAGAGAATTTATTTAGAAGTTTCAAAACCTGCCTTTTCTTTAAAAGTTAAGAACCAAGAGACTTCAACAGAAATTTCTGAAGAAGAAAGAGAAAGACGAGCTAAAAACAAAGCAATGAAAGCAAATGGTCCTAAGAATAAAGAAACTTCGAGTGTTCATATAGCATACGATGTAGAGGATGACATTTAGTCATTTTTTAAATTGGGATTTAAGTAAGTCAAAGCTGTTTGGTTTATTTAAGTCTCAAGTAGGGACTAATAATAATTAAAGGAGGCAACTGTGCAAAAAAGTAGAAGAGATTTTGCTAAGAAGAGTGCATTAGTTGTAGGAGCAACTGCTGTGGGTACTACAGTATTAGCTGCCGCTAGTAGTTCTGTTTCAGAAGAAACATTATCTAATGGTGTTGTAGTAGGTAATTCAAATAAAAAAGAGATTATTTACAAAAAAAGTAAAGCTTGGGAAGATTATTACAAACAAGCTTTATAAAAATGTTGAAGGAATTTTATATGTCAAAAAATACATATGAAGCACTTAACGCAAAAGTAGGTAGAAGATCATTTTTAAAAATGGCTGCTATAGCTTCTGCTGCAGGTGCTACAAGTATTTTGGCAAATGATGGAGTAACTAGACCTGCAACTAAAGAGGAGATTAAAAATCCTTTCCCTGGTTCAAAAAAAGTTAAAACTATCTGTACCGCATGTTCTGTAGGGTGTGGTATTATTGCTGAAGTACAAAATGATGTTTGGGTAAGACAACAAGTTGCACAAGATCATCCAATTTCACTTGGTGGTCATTGTTGTAAAGGTGCTGATATGATTGATATGGTTAGGTCTGAAGTTAGACTTAAGCATCCAATGGTAAAAGAAGGCGGAAAATGGAAAAGATTATCTTGGGACGATGCTTTAGATAGAATCGGAAACAAGTTAGCTGATATGCATAAAACATCTGGAGCAGAGTCTGCAATGTTTTTAGGATCGGCAAAAATGAGTACAGAGCAAGCTTACTATTTTAGAAAGTTTGCAGCAATGTATGGAACGAATAATATAGATCACCAAGCAAGAATTTGACATAGTGCAACAGTCGCCGGAGTGGCGAATACATGGGGTTACGGTGCTATGACAAACTCGCTTGGAGATATCCAAAATGCGAAGTCTATTATTATTTTCGGAGCAAATCCTGCGGTGAATCATCCAGTTGGATTTGGACATTTTTTAAAAGCAAAAGAGAGAAATAACGCAAAAATTATCGTTGTTGATCCAGTTTATACTAAAACAGCTGCTAAAGCAGACTATTTTTGTAGGATAAGACCTGGAACTGATATTCCATTTATGTATGGAATGTTACATCTTATATTCAAAAATGGTTGGCACAATGAAGGATTCATTGATGACAGAGTTTATGGTATGGAAGATATTATGGAAGAAGCTAAAAAGTGGACTCCTGAAAAAGTTGAAGATGTAACAGGTGTACCTGCTGATAAGCTAATACAGGTAACTGAGGTTTATGCAAAATCTACACCAGGTACATTAATTTGGGCGATGGGATTAACTCAACATACTGTTGGTTCTTCTAATACAAGACTTGCACCAATTTTACAGTTATCTTTAGGAAATATGGGTGAAGAAGGTGGTGGAACAAACATCTTAAGAGGTCATGATAATGTACAAGGGGCAACAGATATGTGTTGTTTATCACATACATTACCTGGATATTATGGATTAAGTGATGGTTCATGGAAATATTTTGCTAAATCTTGGGGCGTTGATTATAACTGGTTAAAAGGTAGATTCAAAGCTAAAGAATGGATGAACAAAAAAGGATTTACTTTATCTCGTTGGTGGGCTGGAGTTTTAGATGGTAAAAACGGTAATGATAAAATTACTAATGGTGGAACTAATTTAAAAGCTCTTTTTGTAATGGGTAATGGTATTACTTCAATTGCACAACAAGCAAAAGTAAAAGAAGGTCTAGACAATCTAGAAATGCTTGTACTTTGTGATCCATTTGTAAATGAAGCTGCTATTTTAACGGATAAACAAGATGATGTATTTATTTTACCTGCTGCAACTCAATTTGAAACAAGTGGTTCTGTGACTGCTACAAATAGGTCTGTACAATGGAGAACAAAAGTTGTTGAACCAATGTATGAGTCTAAAACAGATCATGATATTTTATTTGAATTAGCTAAAAGATTAGGTTTTTATGATGAGTATACTGCTGGTATGAAAGTTAAAGAGAATAAAAAAGACTTTAATTGGCCAGAAGATGCAACAGATGAAATTGCAAGAATCATTAAGACAATTGGTCTTACTGGATGGACTGCAAAAAGAATTAAAAAACATACAGAAAATTGGCATATGTTTGATCAGATCTCTGGACGTGGTTATGGAGAAATGAGAGGTGAATACTATGGATTACCTTGGCCTGTATGGACAGAAACACATGGAGGAAGCCCAATTCTTTATAACATTAATAGAAGTGTTAAAAATGGTGGTATGGGATTCAGAAATAGATTCGGTTTAGAACATGAAGGTGTATCTCAGTTAGCAGGAGAGGGAAGTGCTCCTAAAAATTCTTCAAATAAGAATGGATATCCTGAAATTACTAGAGATAATATTGAGAAAGTTCTTGGAATTACTTTAACTGAAGAAGAAAAAAGCAAGATTGGTAAAAACTGGAAAGTTGATACCTCTAATATTATTGCAGAAAAATGTATGGAAAAAGGAATTGCTCCTTATGGTAATGCTAAAGCTAGAGCTAAAGTATGGACATTCCCTGATCAGATCCCAATACATAGAGAGCCATTACACTCTCCAAGACAAGATTTAGTTAAGAAGTATCCTAACTATGCTGATAAAGCAAATCACTATAGAGTTGATACTCAATATAAAACGAAACAAGATGAAAAAGATTGGTCAAAAGAGTTTCCAATTAACTTAGTTACAGGAAGACTTGTAAATATGAATGGTGCAGGTATGGAAAATAGAGCTAGTAAATATCTAGCTGCCTTAACTCCAGAGATGTTCTGTGATATTCATCCTGATTTAGCAGGAGAACATGGTATTAGAGATGGTGCTATGATGTGGATTCACTCTCCTGAAGGAACTAAGATAAAAGTTAAAGCTAAATATTCTCATAGTGTTACTGAAGATAGAATCTTCTTACCATTTCACTTTGCAGGTGTTTTCCAAGGTGAAGATTTATCGCACAAATATCCAAAAGGTACAAAACCTTATGCAATAGGTGAAAGTGCAAATACAGTTACAAACTACGGTTACGACATCATCACTCAGATTCCTGAGACTAAAGGTGGATTATGTCGAATCGAATTTGCGTAAGGGGTAAGTGATGAGTAATAGTGAAAATGCTAGATTAAAATTTTATTGTGATGAAAATAGATGTATTGCTTGTGATGGTTGTTCAGTAGCTTGTGCCGAAGCTCACGAATTACCAGCAGGTATTAACAGAAGAAAAGTACTTACAATGAATGAAGGTATTGAAGGTTTAGAATACTCTTTATCAATAGCTTGTATGCATTGTAATGATGCCCCTTGTGAAAAAGTTTGTCCTGTAGATTGTTTCTATATAAGAAAAGATGGAATAGTTCTTCATGATAAAGATAAATGTATCGGTTGTGCTTATTGTTTATATGCTTGTCCTTTTGGAGCTCCTCAGTTCCCTCAAACTGGAGCATTTGGAACAAAAGGATCTATGGACAAATGTACAATGTGTGCAGGTGGACCACTTGAAACTAATAGCCATGAAGAAAGAGAATCATATGGTCAAAATAGAATTGCTGAAGGAGAAGTTCCTGTTTGTGCAGCTATGTGTTCAACAAAAGCTTTACTAGTTGGTGATTCTATGGAGATTTCAAGTATTTATAGAAAAAGAGTTTTATCTGTAGGACATGGTGTAAAAACTCAACCAATTGGTTGGAATATTGCATATGGAGATAAATAAGGTATTAAGATGAAAAATAAATACATAATTCTTACATTGTTAGTACTATCTACATTAGCTCTAGGGGCTAATATGGATAGTGCAATTTGGGGTAAGGAATTAGTCCCAAATATATTAAACTATGATAAAGAAGGTTCTCTCCATTTAGGACAATATTTTACTCTTTTACAAAGTGGTTATTTTAAATTAATATTTTTTGGAGTATTAGTAGGTGTTCCTGCTTTATTCCTTGTCCATTATTTAATTATTGGACCTATGATTTTTTCTCATGATAGAAAAAAGATATATGTTTTTACACTTTTTAACAGAATTATACACACCATAGCAGGAATAGCTTTTATGATATTAATTCCAACAGGGTTAATAATTATGTTCGGTGCTACTTTAGGTGGTGGTGAACTTGTAAGAGTTGCTAAAGAGATTCATGCAATATCTACATTACTATTTATAGTTAGTATTATTCCAATGTTTACTATGTGGGTAAGATGGATGTTTGTACATTGGGATGATTTTAAATGGTTGATGATTGTTGGTGGATATTTAAATAAAAATAAGAAACCAGTACCTGCTGGTAAATTTAATGCAGGACAAAAACTATGGTTTTGGTTAGCTACATTAGGTGGTGTTGTAATGATAGCTACTGGAGCAGCAATGTATTTCCAAGATTTCAGATTAGAAATATTAGTTGAACTTGGAATTTCTCAAATTGACTTCTTAAGAGGAAGTGCAATAATACATAATATCTTGGGTATGGCAGTACTAGGACTATTTATGACTCATGTATATATGTCTGTTTTTGCAATTAAAGGTGCAATTCATTCAATTATAACTGGGTATAAAGAGGAAGAAGAAGTAGAAGTTCTTCATAGTACTTTTTATAAAAAACTGAAAAAACAAAATAAAATATAAAACTTTCTCCTTTTGGAGAAGGTTTTTATTTAGAATAAAAACTCAAATAAAACTCAATACTCATATTAATACAGATATAGACAATAAATCTTAACTTTTTTTAAATATTCTATTTTTTCATATTCGAAATGTAACACTCTAGCTTAAAAAGGTAAACTAAAGTTAACCTTTTAAGTTTCATTAAAGTTTAATGCATATAGAATTAGGTCAAATATATTTTACCAAAAGGTCTAAGCTATGCAAGAATTCATATATTACAATCCAAATGGAATTGATTTTCCCCTTCCAGAAAATATACTAGTAACAGATTCCTTAATTGATAATCCACAATCTGAATATATTGTTTCAAATACAAAAAGCATTAGATCAGAAATTATTGCAAATGAGATTGATTTTTATATTAATCATTCAAAAGATTCATTATCTTCAAAAATTAAAAATGTAGAAAAACTATATGAAGTAAATGCAATTAGATTTGATTTAGCACAAGATATCGGTTATAGACAAGAAGTATCAAATAAAGTTTTACTTGTTTGTGATAACGAAGAGAAAAAAGAAATACTAAAGTCTATGGTTCCCGATGAATTTGATTTATTTCAAATTAATGAAGAAATCATAAAAGATATAAGTGGACATATAGGAAATCTATCTGTAATTGTTGATGATGAAGGGAACGATGTTGAATTAAAAGTTGACCAAATTATTTGGTTCGGTGAAAAAGAATTAGGAATGAAACAAAGTGGTTGTTTTGATCCTCTTAAAGATACAATAGATGAAGTACTTGCTCAAATTAGATTGAATATAACAAATTTTGAATATAAGAAATTTACAACTTATGATAAAACAATCTGTCAATACCATGAAAGAAGAGAAGAAATCTGTGGGAAATGTGAAGAAGTTTGTCCTACTGTTGCAATTGTAAAAATAGATGAAGAAAAACATTTAGAGTTTTCACAAATTGATTGTCATGGTTGTGGTGGATGTGTTTCAGTTTGTCCATCAGGTGCAATTGACTATGCTCCGTCAAGTAGAGAATCATTATTTGAAATGAGTAAATTCTACAAAGACCAAATTCCTTTAGTGATTCCAGAAAAAATGAATGTAGATTCTATGAATATAGAACTAAAAGAAAATGTTCTTCCTTTAGCTATTGAAGGTGAAAAGTTCTTACATGAAGGAACACTTTTAACTTTATTACAAGAATCAGGTGCTCAAGTAGTTTTCTATACAGATTTCCTTTCAAAAGGAACAAGAGATACTATTTCAATTTTAAATCAAATTTATCAAGCAAAATATCAAAAAGATGCAATCTTATTAGCAATGTCAGAAGATGAATTAAATGATGCATTAGAAAAAGCAGACTTTATTGAAGGTTCTAGATATTCGACAAATCATGGCGATGCTAGAAAAAGAGAAGTGTTTGCAATTAGATTATCTGCATTAGTAGGAAATGATAATTTAGGAACTATAACAACAGGTGAACATGTTCATTATGCAAAAGTAAATGTAAATGAAGCCAATTGTACTTTATGTTTATCATGTGTTGGTGCATGTAATGTGGGAGCATTAACTGCACATACAGATGATAATACTTTAAGATTAAACCCATCTTTATGTACATCATGTGGGTACTGTGAGCCTTCATGTCCTGAAAAAGATTGTTTAACAATTGAAAGAGATGTAATGCATTTAACTCCTGCATGGTTCCAAGATGAAGTTTTAGCAAAAGATACATTATTTGCCTGTGTAGAGTGTGGAAAAGAATTCGCAACAACAAAAGCAATTGAAAAAATTGCTGGGATTATGGGACCACTATTTAAAAAAGATCCAATTAAAGAAAGAACACTTTATTGTTGTGAAGATTGTAAACCAAAAATTATGATGCAATCTTATATGAATGACAAATCAAATTATAATAACCCAACGGTAGGAGCTTAATATGCAAGATCAATCACTAATGAAAGCTAGATCTATTTACTATAACCTTTTTTCTAAGTTATTTGTTTATTCAAAAGATGTAACAGTCTATTTTGAATTAATAAATATCCTAAAACTTCTAGAGGAAAATCCTTTAGATGCTACAACAAAAGAGGCAATGAGTAGAATTCTTTCTAAACTTGACCCAACTTCAAATATTGTTTTAGTTCAAGAATATGATGATATTTTTCATAATCCAGAGACAAAAAATATTAGAACAACTGCTTCATATTATGATGAAGGTGTTGAATCAGGTAAAAAAAGAGTTGAAATGCTTCAATTCTTAGCAAAAACAAAAATCAGAAGAAATGAATCAGAATTTGCTGAATATGAAGACACTATAGGTTTTATTTTGACATTGATGGCTGAATTAAATGAATTAATAGTAAATGGTGAAGAAGAATATAAAAATACACAACATTGTATTTTCGCTGAAGTTTTAAATGATTTCATTGAAGATTTTGCAAAAGAAGTTTATGAACATGAATGTGCAGATATTTTTAAAGATGTAGTTATTGTTTTAAAAGCATTTATTGAATTTGAAAGATTATACCTTGAAGTTTCTAAACCAGAACCACGAATAGAAGTTCAAAGAGAAGTTCCTTCTTGTGATGTAATCCCTGATTCAGAAGCAGAACGAAGAGCAAAAAATAAAGCAATGAAAGCTAATGGACCTAAAATTGAAGATGCTGATCCTGATAGCATAGCTTATGACGTAGAAGCAGAAATATAAATATAAAGCTCAATGTATGGGGCTTTATAAAGTAGATTAATTAACTGTCTATTTTATAAAGTCTCCATGTGACTCATTGGGACTTAATTTCTATAAGGAGGACAGTCATGCAAAAAAGCAGAAGAGATTTTGCCAAAAAGGCAGCAATTGTTGCAGCGGGAGCTGCTGTAGCTGGTTCAGCTACTGCTGTTATGGCTGGAACAAGTGTTGATAATGAGGATTCGTTATCAAATGGTGTTGTTGTAGGGAGCTCTAATAAAAAAGAGATTAATTACAAGAAAAATCAAACGTGGGCAGAGTATTACAAAAACGCGTTATAAGAAGGAGCAATAGTATGTCAGCAAATACATATGAAACTCTAAATGCAAAGGTTGGACGACGGTCATTTATGAAAATGGCTGCAGTTGCAACTGCATTTGGTGTTACATCATCTTTTGCAAGCACTAATGTAACTAGAAAAGCAACAGAAGAAGAGATTAAAAATCCTTTTCCTGGTTCAAAACTAGTTAAATCAATCTGTACAGCATGTTCAGTTGGTTGTGGTGTTATAGCAGAAGTTCAAAATGGTGTTTGGGTTAGACAAGAAGTTGCAACAGATCATCCAGTTTCATTAGGTGGTCATTGTTGTAAGGGTGCAGATATGATCGATATGGTTAGATCTGAAGTTAGACTTAAACATCCAATGGTTAAAAGAGCTGGTAAATGGCATAGAATTTCTTGGGATGAAGCAATAGAAGGTATTGGTTCTAAACTAGAAAGTTTAAGACAAACAGCCGGACCAGATTCAACAATGTTTTTAGGGTCAGCAAAATTTGGTACAGAGCAATCTTACTATTTTAGAAAATTTGCTGCAATGTTCGGAACGAATAATATAGATCACCAAGCTAGAATTTGACATAGCTCAACAGTCGCCGGTGTGGCGAATACATGGGGTTATGGTGCTATGACAAATTCTCTGGGAGATATCCAGAATTCAAAAGCGATCATTATTTTCGGAGCAAATCCTGCGGTTAATCACCCAGTTGGGTTCGCGCATTTCTTAAAAGCAAAAGAAAGAAACAATGCAAAAATCATTGTAGTAGATCCTAGATTTACTAAAACTGCTGCAAAAGCAGATTTATTTGCACAAATTAGACCTGGTACTGATATTCCATTTATGTATGGAATGTTAAATATCATTTTCAAAAATGGATGGCATGACAAAGGCTTTATCAAAGATAGAGTTTATGGTATGGAAGATGTAATGAAAGAGGCTAAAAATTGGCCAATTGAAAGAGTTGCTGATGTAACAGGTGTAGACGCAGGATTAATCATTCAGATTACTAAAGCATATGCACAATCAACTCCAGGTACTTTAATCTGGGCAATGGGACTTACTCAACATACAAATGGTTCATCTAATACAAGAATGGCACCAATCTTACAACTTGCTCTTGGAAACATGGGTGTAGAAGGTGGAGGATGTAATATTCTTAGAGGTCATGATAATGTTCAAGGTGCAACAGATATGTGTTGTTTATCTCACACATTACCAGGATACTATGGTTTAAGTGATGGTTCATGGAAATATTTCGCAAAATCGTGGGGTGTTGATTATGAATGGCTTAAAGGTAGATTCAAAGGTAAAGATTGGATGAACAAAAAAGGATTCACGCTAGCTCGTTGGTGGGCAGGAGTTCTTGGTGGAAATAAAGGTGAAGATGCTATTCATAATAATGGTACAAACCTAAAAGCTATATTTGTAATGGGTAATGGTATTACTTCTACTGCACAAACAAAAAAAGTAAAAGAAGCATTAGATAAGCTTGATTTAGCAGTATTCTGTGATCCTTTCGTAAATGAAGGTGCAATTATTACTGATAAACAAGATGATGTTTATATTTTACCTGCTGCTACTCAATTTGAGACTTCTGGTTCAGTTACGGCAACTAATAGATCTGCTCAATGGAGAAGTGAAATTATTAAACCAATGTACGAATCTAAAACAGACCAAGACATTATGTTTGCGTTTGCTAAAAAATTAGGTTTCTATGATGAATTTACTGCTGGTATGAAAATTAGAGAAAATAAAAAAGATTTCAAATGGCCTGAAGATGCTACTGATGAAATTGCAAGAATTATTAAGACTATTGGATTAACAGGTTGGACTGCTGATAGACTTAAAAAACATCAAGAAAATTGGCATATGTTTGATCAAGTAAGTGGTCGAGGATATGGTGAAATGACTGGTGAATACTATGGTTTACCATGGCCGTGTTGGACTGAAAAACATGCTGGTTCTCCAGTACTATACAATATTGACAGAAGTGTTAAAAATGGTGGTATGGGATTCAGAAATAGATTTGGTTTAGAACATGATGGTCAAGATTTATTAGCTGGAAAAGGAAGTGCTCCTAAAGGTTCAGTTAATAAAGATGGTTATCCAGAAATTACAAGAGATAATATTGAAGAGGTTCTTAGCATCAAGTTAACTGCCGACGAGAAAAAAAGAATTGGTAAAAACTGGAAAGTTGATACATCAAATATTATTGCAGAAAAATGTATGGAACAAGGTATGGCTCCTTATGGAAATGCTAAAGCTAGAGCTAAAGTTTGGACATTCCCTGACCAAATTCCAATGCATAGAGAACCGCTTCATTCACCAAGACAGGATTTAACTAAAAAGTATCCAAGTTTTGCTGATAAGCCAAATCACTATAGAGTTGATACAAGATATATCTCTGAGCAAACTGCTCAAGATTGGTCTAAAGACTTCCCTATTAATTTAGTTACAGGAAGACTTGTAAACCTAAATGGTGCTGGTATGGAAAATAGAGCATCTAAATATCTTGCGGCCTTAACACCTGAAATGTACTGTGATATTAACCCAGATTTAGCGGGAGAACATGGTATTAGAGATGGTTCAATGATGTGGATTCATTCACCTCAAGGTACTAAGATTAAAGTTAAAGCTAAGTATTCTTATTCAGTATCACCTGATAGAATATTTATTCCAATTCACTTTGCAGGTGTTATGGAAGGTGAAGACTTATCTCATAAATACCCAGATGGTACAGCGCCTTATGCAATAGGTGAAAGTGCAAACACAGTTACAAACTATGGTTACGACATCATCACTCAGATTCCTGAGACTAAAGGTGGATTATGTCGAGTAGAAAGAGCGTAGGAGAAAGAATATGAGTAGCCCAGATTTTTCAAGAATGAAGTTTTACTGTGACGAAAATAGATGTATTCATTGTGATGGTTGTACTGTTGCTTGTGCGGAAGCGCATGAATTACCTGTTGGAGTAAACAGAAGAAAAGTAGTAACAATAAACGAAGGAAAACAAGGTCAAGAGTTCTCTTTATCAGTTGCATGTATGCACTGTACTGATGCTCCTTGTGAAGAAGTTTGTCCTGTTGATTGTTTCTATATCAGAGAAGATGGAATCGTATTACACGATAAAAATAAATGTATAGGTTGTGCATATTGTTTATATGCTTGTCCATTCGGAGCACCACAATTCCCTAAAGACGGGGCATTTGGTACTAAAGGTGTTATGGATAAATGTACAATGTGTGCTGGTGGACCAGAAGAGACTAACTCTCATCAAGAGAGAGAACTTTATGGACAAAATAGAATCGCAGAAGGTAAAGTTCCTGTATGTGCTGCTATGTGTTCAACAAAAGCGTTACTAGTAGGTGATGCAGAAGAAGTTTCTAATATCTATAGACAAAGAGTATTGTCTGCTGGACATGGGGTACAATCTGCACCTTATGGATGGGACAAGGCATATGGAAAATAAAGCACAGAAAAAAGGTTTTTTTGATGAGTATTTACCCTATATAATTGTAGGGATACTTTTTTCTTTATTAACATATTGGTATTTTTGGTTAGCAACAATCGCTGATTTGACATACATTTGGCAATATGTTTTAAAGATGTTTACTTTAGATTTTAGTGGACAAATTATTCCTTATTCTGAGTTAACTAGACTTGAGCAAGGATATGTATCTATTTTTGGACCACAGTATGAAACAATTGCTCCAGAAGTAATTAGAGCGTTTGAAGAAAGACAACACCTTTTACCTTGGGTATTCTTAGCTGAGTTTTGTATATTTGCAGTAATGCTTATAATACAAGGCGGAAGAAAAGGACCTAAGTGTAGAAAAACTTGTGAAATGGTTGAAGTACATTCTCTGTTTCAAAGAATTGCAGTATTAGGAAATATTTTAGTAATGTTATATCTGTTTATTACAGGTTTTTCTATTACATTTGGAAATATTACTGGTGGAGGAGCGCTAGGATTTTTCATGAGAGATACTCATGAGATTGTAGGGTTATTTTGGATTCCACTTTGGTTACTAATTACTGTAATTGCATTTAAAGATCATAAACATTTTACGAGACTTAGCTCTAAATGGAGTAAAGTTTTCTTAAAAGGTTTATATACACATGGACAAAGAATAAACTATCTTGCATTCGTTGCATTTGGTTTTATTCTATGTTTTAGTGGATTTTGGCTTTGGTTCTTAAGTATGGATATTTTACCACATGCTGAAATTATTCAATACAGAAGATTGATTTTATTTGGACACTTCATGGGAAGTGCCGTTATTACATTCTTCGTAGGAGAAACAATATATTCATATGTTGTTGCTATTAGAGGATACTTACCAGGATTAATTTCTGGAAAGTATCCAAAAGAATACTTAGAAGAATTTCATCCAGAAGTTCTTGACGGAGTATAATAGATTTTATCCCCTTTTTTGGGGATAATCTCTTTTTTTTGATATTTAAATATGCAAAATTTGCATAGTTAAAAGTTTATAAATATGCAGGATTTGCATATTACTTTGAGCAATTCATTGCTCACTTTAGGATTTGTTTCTTTAGAAGGAATTCACTTCCTTTGTTAAAAGAAGTAAAAAAATAAAGGTCCCTTAAAATAGGGACTATTTTAAGGTAGGGAATGGATAATTCAAAGTATCTAAAGAAAATTATAATTGATAAAGTCTCTGGTGGAGAGTTTATTGAAAAAGAAGATGTAGTTATCGATGAGTCACGAATAAGTATTTATTTAAATGGAGAAAAAACTATATCTATGATGTGTATTCCTAAAAATCAAGAAGCACATGCTGTAGGTTTCTTGATGAGTGAGAATGTAATATCAAGTATTGAAGATATTAAAAGTATGGAAGTAAAAGAAGATGGTCTAGAAGTGTATATTGAAGCAACTGTTGATGCAGATATGCTTCAAAATTTATATAAAGAAAAAACACTTACTTCTGGCTGTGGTGGCGGAATAACTGGTAATATTGCTGGAAGTGTAGAGGTTCCTTTTAATCAAGTTTCTATGAAAGTTAAACCAGAAACTATTTCAAGTGAAGTAAAAAAGTTTTATGAAGATAGTGAATTATATTTACTGACAGGCTGTGTTCATAAAGCAATGCTTTACTTAGAAGATAAAAGTACTGTTACTGCTGAAGATATTGGTAGACATAATGCTATTGATAAAGTTGTTGGACTTTGTAAGTTACAAGGTTTAGATACAACTAAGTCAGTACTTTTTGTTTCTGGTCGATTAAGCTCCGAAATGGTTGTAAAAGCTGTAATGCATAAGATACCGATTGTTGTATCACGTACTGCACCTACACATTTAGGAGTTAAGACCGCTCATACCCATGGTATTACATTAATTGGTTTTGCAAGAGGGAAAAAGATGAATATTTACACTCATGCCGGAAGAATTATAGGATAGTTTAGAATGTCAAAATTAAGAAAACATGTCAATTTAGATCAGACGCAAAGAGAGCTTATTTTAACAAATTTAGATGATGATGGAAGACTCTCTTGTTTAAAAGCTTTTAAAGTATCTCGTCTAATCGGTGTAAAACCAATTGATATGTCAGATGCTTGTAAAAGTGTTGGAATTAAGATATCGAATTGCGAGCTTGGAGTATTTGGAAAAATAAAATTCCAAAATGCAGAAACTGTAATTTATAGCAAAATATCTCAGAATTTTACTCAAAACAAAGATGTTTCGTGTAAGACACTTTGGTATATAGCACAACAATCAAGTTTAAGACGGGTAGGTAATACTGTTAAATATAGTGATGTTGAAGTAACTCACTGTCAACTTGGTTGTTTTGAGCAAAGAAAGGGACACCATGAAATCAAAAATTAAAGTATGGATTGAAGACAGTGAAGAAAATCTTGTTTTTGGTGGAGGTAAGACTCAAATATTAGAACTTATTGATGAGACTGGTTCTATTTCTGAAGCATCAAAAAGAGCTGGAATGAATTATAAAAAAGCATGGAGTCATATTAAAATACTTCAAGAATATATTGATGATGAACTTGTAATAGTAAATAAGGGTAGAAATACTGGTGGGACTACTCTTACTCCAAAAGCAAAAGAATTAGTTGAAAAGTTTAAAACTTTTAGACGTGAAGTTAGAGAGTTTTCAGAAAATAGATTTAATGAATTATTTATAAAAAATGATAAGACAATTAATTGTTCAAAAGAATGTATAAAAGAGAGCACCGATGTATAAGTTAAATTTTTTACAATATCCTGAAGTTAAAACTGTACAAATTGATAATAGTAAAGCTTTAGAGGCATTAAAAGATAACACTGCTGTGGAAACTTTTATAAAAGACTTCAAATTTGAACTTGGTTTTAAATCATTAAATACGTTTTCTTTTTCAAAAGATGGTTTTCTGTCAATGATGTTAAATTTACAAGGAAAAATATTAGTAAGTGTAGGTGAGAGTCAAGCAATAATTGATGCAGCGAATGCATATAGAGAACTTGGCTTTGATATTGACTTTATATCTTTACAAAAAGATGGGCATATAAATTATGAAGAGATAAAACGATGTGATTATATTTTTATCTCTTCATATATTATGGATACATATGTAAAGGTTGATTTACAAAGAGTTAAAGAATTATCAGGTGCAAAAATAATTTCAAATATTAGTTCTACTCTAGAGACAAAACATTGTGATATTGCATTGTTAGAATCTTTTAAGTTAACTGGTTTTTCATTTTCTTCTGTTGTCTTACACCATGAAAATTTTGAAGAACAATATATTGGTTCAATTGACACTATTGCAATTTATGAAATTGCAGCTGCAATTGATAAGTTTAAGCCTATTTGTGGATATAAAAATGAATTCAAATCATGTATAGACAAAGTAATGGGTGATAATATTCATTATTTCGTTAACCCAGATGAGACACTTCCTTATACACTTCATTTTGGATTAAAAGGTATTAAAGCAAGAGAAATTATTAGAACACTTTCTTTAGGAGATATTTTTGTAACGAATGGAGAAGGGTGTTCTTTAGGACTATCTAAACCTTCCAGAGTATTACAAGAAATGGGATATGAAGAATTAGAGTCTAGATGGGCTTTAAGTGTTAGTTTTTCACAAGAATTAAATAGTGAAGAAATATTGTTTTTAGCAAAAACAATTGCAAAAAAATATAGACAAATAAAGGCTTTAAATGGTTAAGACATTCTTAGATTTTAATAAGGCAGTTAGTAAGTCTCTTGATGTAGCGAAAGTAACTACTTTAACAGAGATTATAAATATTGAGAATTCTTTAGAAAGAATTATTTCTAAAGATATTCTATGTGTAAAAAACCTACCTTCTTTTAATAATTCAGCAATGGATGGGTTTGCAATGAAAGCTATTGATGCTGGCAAAACTTTAAAAGTAAAAATGACTATTTTTGCAGGTGATTGTATTGAATCATGTCTTGAAGATGGTGAGTGTTATAAAATTATGACTGGTGCAAAAGTACCTAATGATGTTGATACTATTATTCCTATTGAAGATGTTATTTCTTATGAAAAAGATGAAAATAATGTAACTTTTAAAGATGAAGTGAAAAAAGGTGCTTGTTTAAGACTAAAAGGTGAAGAAGTTGCAGTTGATAATATCCTTTATAGAAAAGGTGAAAAAATAAACTCTTCAACTGTTGCTGTTTTAGCTTCTCAAGGTCTAACTATGGTTCCAGTTTATAAGAGCCTTTCTGTAGCTGTTGTATCAACTGGAAATGAATTAAAAGAGCCTTGGGAAATTGCTAGTGAAGATGAAATTTTTAATTGTAATTCATATGCTTTACTAACTTTATTAAAAGAAAAAGGCTTTACTTCAACGTATATGGGTGTAGTTCCAGATAGTTTAGAAGAATCAGTAAAATTTGTGTCATCTTTAAAAAACTATGACGTGATTATTACTACTGGTGGAATATCTATGGGTGATGCAGATTTTGTAGGACAAGCATTTATCGAAAATGGTCTTGATATTGCATTTCATGGAGTTAATGTAAAACCTGGTCGTCCAATCATGATGGGAACTATGGATAAATATTTAGGTCAAACATTTGTAATGTGTTTACCTGGTAATCCATTAACAGCGATGGTAAATATGCATCTTTTTGCAATTCCTGTGTTAAATAAAATACAAGGAAGTAGTTATCTTTACCATGATATTACACTTGCAAAAAATGAGGAAGAATTTAAAACAAAAGCAGGTCGAGTAAATGTTGTACTTGGATCTTGTAACAAAGGAGAATTTGAAGTAACAAGAAAAAATAAATATGGTTCAGGAATGATTACAGTGCTTGATGAAAGCAACAGTATAGTTGTCACAAACGAAGGAAGAGCTGGTATAGAAGTAGGCGATAGCGTAAAAGTGATTAAATTTAATTGTTCGTATTTAAAAGAACAGACAAATATTTTTAATTAAAAAAGGGAAATGAAAATGAGAAAAACTTTATTAACTTTAGGATTATCGCTAGCAGTAGCTACAAGTTTACAAGCAGAGTCTTTAATGATGGCTACAACAACAAGTACAGATAATACAGGTTTATTAGATTACTTAGCTCCAAAGTTTGAAAAGGATACTGGCGTAAATTTAAAATGGGTTGCTACAGGAACAGGAAAAGCGCTTAAAATGGGTTCAAACTGTGATGTAGATATCTTATTTGTACATGCTCCTACTTCTGAGAAAAAATTTATAGCAACTGGCTTTGGTGGTGATAGACAACAAGTAATGTACAATGATTTTGTAATCGTAGGACCTAAAAAAGACCCTGCATCTGTAAATGGTATGGCTCCAAGTGATGCACTTCAAGCAATCAAAGAGAAAAGTTCTAAGTTTTTCTCTAGAGGCGATAACTCTGGTACAAACAAAAAAGAACTTTCTTTATGGAAAAATGCAAAAGTTGATACAAAAGCTGCTTCTGTTTGGTATGTACAGACGGGGCAAGGTATGTTAAGAACTATCAATATGGCTTCAGAAAAAGATGGTTATACAATGACAGATAGAGGAACTTGGATTAAATATATGTCTCAAAAAGCAGATACTAATATTATGAAAGTAGTAGTTGAAGGTGATAAATCATTATTTAATCAATACTCTGTAGTATCAATTAATAAAGATAAATGTGCAAATGTAAAACCAGAGTTAGCTAAGAAATTTACAAACTGGGTTGTATCTCCTGCTACACAAAAAACTATTGCTGACTTTAGATTACTAGGTCAAGCATTGTTTATTCCAAATGCTGGTAAGTAATAAGGTAGTTATATAAAATGAATTTATTCACCGATGGTTTTAATGAAGCTATAGAATTGTTAATGACTGGTAATGAGAGTGTATACTCTGCAATTACAACAACTATTACCGTATCATCATGGTCTTTATTGATAAGCTTGATTATTGGACTTCCTCTTGGATTTTTCTTGGGATATTATAATTTTCCAGGAAAACCCGTAGTTAGAACAATAGTGGATACCTTTCTAGCTCTTCCTACTGTTGTTATTGGACTAGTTGCATATACAATGTTATCTCAAGCTGGACCATTTGGTGAATATGGTTTACTTTTTACTCAAAGTGCAATTATAATTGGTCAGATTGTTTTAGGTCTTCCAATTATTATTGCATTAACTGCGGCACAAGTTGAATCAGTTGATAAAAGGTTATATCTTTCTTTAAAAGGTTTAGGGGCTCATCCTAGACAAATCTTAACAGCAACATTGATTGAGGCTAGATTTGGGATTATGACTGCTGCTATGACTGCTTATGGAAGAATTATTACTGAAATTGGTATTTCAATGATGGTTGGTGGAAATATTAAATATCATACTAGAACAGTAACAACTGCAATTGCACTTGAAACTGGGAAAGGTGAATTTATTACAGGTATTGCACTTGGCTTAGTTTTATTTGCCGTAGCTTTAATGGTTAATATTGCATTATCTATGTTAAAAAGGAACTGGACACAATGAAAAATTTATATGAACTTCATGATATAGAGCAATATTATGATGGAAGAAAAGTACTTAATATAGATAATTTAACATTAGATGAAAATCAAATAATTGGTTTTTTTGGACCAAACGGTAGTGGAAAATCAACACTTTTTTCACTTCTTTCTTTTATTACTAAACCTAGCTTTGGTGAAATAGAATTTAATGGCATATCAAATAAAAAAATAGACTTAGAGACTAAACAGAGTATTGTAATGGTTCCTCAAAATCCATATTTGTTAAAAAGAACAGTTTCTGAAAATATCAAATATGGATTGAAAATAAGAAATGAGACTACAAAATTAGACGAAAAAGTACAAGAAGCACTTTCTTTAGTTGGACTTGATAGTTCTTTTGCAAATAGAAAATGGAGCCAACTTTCAGGTGGAGAAGCTCAAAGAGTTGCCCTTGCTGCTAGATTGATTTTAAAACCAAAGGTTTTGATTTTAGATGAACCAACAACTGGTGTTGATACAAATTCAGCACAACTTATAAAAGAGGCTATCTTAATAGCTAAGCAAAAATACAATACTACAATATTTATCTCAAGTCATGATCATAATTGGCTTAATCATATATGTGATAGGAAAGTGGCACTTTTTCAAGGAAACTTAGTTGAGAGTGGAAGTGTGAATCTTCTTTTTGCTCCTTGGGAAAAAGATGAAAATGGTAATTTAGTTAAATTTTTTATTGATGGACAATTTCTAGTTATACCAAATAGTGTAGAGAAAAAGAGAGATTCAGTTTTAGTTATTGATTCTGATAATATAGCTATTTGTAGACAAGATTGTCACGATATGATAATAGAGACGACACTAATAGGAACAGTTTCCTCAATACAACAACAGCATTCTGTTGAGCATCTTTTAATTGAATTTACAATTGGTGGAGTAGCTTTTAATTGTAGATTAACAAGAGATCAAATGCAAAAGCAGAGACTTTTACCTGCTGATAGAGTATATGTAAATATAGATGTAGATAGGGTTTGCTGGATTTAAATAAGTCATTAAGAAAATATTGAACAAAATATTGGTTCATTTCTTAAAGATTTTCTAGATATAACAATATACTTAATCAATCTGAAAAAGATTTGTTTTCTTATGCATTTAAAAGCTAACTTTTTTTGTTCCATAATCCTTTAAGATTTGTGGAACTTTGTAGTTTTTATTTTTTGAACACTTTGTGGAACAGGGAAAATTAATATGAGTGCTTTGTGTTCCAAAAATAAGAGGTTAAGTATATATTGAAAACAGGCGAGTTTTATATTTCCAGTGATTTGAGTCCAAATAGTTCCTCCGCTTTTATATTAAAAGATCACAATTTATTTATTTTTTGGAGTACTGATAAAGTATACCGGCATGATTAATTTTATATAAGTTTGACTGGATTTGTCTAGACAAAATTCTAAATATATTTTAACAGAGTTCTTTTTTAGGTATAATTTTTATAGTATCTACTCAAATTTAATTAAGTTGATAGTTGATTTACTTTAAATAAGCTCAGGAGTTATTTATGGCTTTCTATAACTTTACTTTTAAATGTTTTTTTATCATTTTTAGTTTATTTTATTATATTGCTACTCCTACTTTTTTATTTTCAAAAGAAATTAAACCCTCAATTCCTTTTCAAGTGCTTATTATTCATTCTTCCTATGAAAGTTATAAATGGACTGATTCTATGCAATTTGGTATTCGTGATGTTTTAGAAAACTCATCTGAAAATATTGAATTTTGGATTGAATATATTGATTCTAAAAGAAATAAGGATACTTTATATTATGAAAAACTTTATGAACTCTTTAAAGTAAAATATAATAAAAAGAAAATAGATTTAATTATTACAGGGGATAATGAAGCATTTAAATTTATATCAGAAAAAAAGAATAAGTTATTTGAACAAACACCTATAATTTTTGCAGGTTATAACAATTTTAAAAAAGAATTATTTCAAAATAAAACACAAGTTACAGGAGTTGTTGAAAATAATGATATTAAAGCTACTATTGATACGGCTTTGCAATTACATCCAAAGACAGAAAAAGTTGTATTCTTAGCTCCTGGAGCACCTTCAAAACGTATGGAATGGATAGCTGAACTTCCTGACTTTTATGCAAGTAAAGTTGAAGTTATTACAATAGTATCCTCTAATCTTAATGATATTGATAGAGAGTTAGAAAAATTAGGCTCTAATATCATTGTAATACCGTTAAATAGTCTTAATATATTAAGTAAGAAATATTTAAACTTTATTGATTTTATTAAACATTTAACAGCTACGGGAGACTTTCCTGTTTATGCTTTATGGGACATTGCACTTGGTCATGGTATTGTTGGAGGTAAATTAGTAGGTGGGGAACTTCAAGGACGGAGTGCTGCTTTTTTAGCTTTAGAAATATTACGGGGAAAGTCTGTTTCTGATATTCCTATAGTAATGAACAGTCCAAATCAATTTATGTTTGACTGGAAACAGTTGAATAGATTCAATATAAGTTTAAATAAATTACCTATTAACAGTAAAGTGATTAATAAACCATTTTCATTTCTGTCTCTTATACACAT
>CAJXPH010000015.1 GCA_913057765.1 uncultured Campylobacteraceae bacterium | reverse complement strand
GTCTCGTGGGCTCGGAGATGTGTATAAGAGACAGCAATTTAATTGAACCTTATTTAAAAGATATTTCACTTCAGTATTTTCAATTTGGATTATACTAAAAAAATCATCAAATTTTATCAGATAATTTCCATTTTCTTTTATCTCTAAATAATCAATAGCTATTTTTTTACCATCAAATAACCACTCTTTTGTCCCTGAGTAATTATTTTCTTTTAAATCTAAATAGTCTAATGGATTTAAATCTTTTTCATTATCATAAAAAAATTCACCCTCATTTAATCTATTTAAATAAGATAAGGTTCCTACTCTATTTACTCTTTCAAGCAGTATTTGAGCTAAACTTCTAATATAAGAGCCTTCACTAACAGTTGATTCAAAAGTTATAAAAGGATGATTATATGAAATAAATTTTGTATCAACTATATTCATAATTGATTTTTTCATTTCAAATTCTTCTCCAGCACGGGCCAAATCATATGCTCTTTTCCCATCAATTTTTTTAGCTGAAAATTTTGGAGGAGTATATTCTATTTCTCCAATTAAGTTTTTTATCTCATTTTTTAATAAAGTAATATCAACTATTTGTTCATCTTTAATATCAATCATATTTTCGATATCAAATGACTCAGAAGTTGCACCTAACCAAATTACAGCTCTATATGTTTTAGGAGTTTTTTTCAAATAATTAAATAGTTTAGAATATTGCCCAAAAGCAACAATTAAACATCCACAAGCAAAGGGATCTAATGTTCCAGAAAACCCCGCTTTTTTATTTTTATATTTTCTTTTTATTTGATTTAAATATGAATTTGAACTTTTAAACATTGGTTTGTTTACTACAACTAATTTATTTAGAGGTTCTTTATTATATAGTTTCTTTTGCATTGATTCCTAATTACATTTTTTCAACAAAACTTGAAAGAATGTCTCTTCTTGTTCCACCAAAATTAATAGTTAATTTGAAATCTTTTCCAGCTTTTCCAGCTTTTTGAACTCTTCCCATCCCAAAGATTTTGTGTTTAACTAAATCACCTTTTTTATATGAAGAATGTTTTTCAAGAGTAAGGCTTCCTTTAATAAGTCCAGATTCACTTAAAAATCTACTTTTTAAAAGCATTGCTCTTTTTCCCTTATAAAATCTAGAATGTACAAAAGATAAAGTAAGATTATCCATAGCTCTAGTAATTGCTACGTATCCTAATCTTCTTTCTTCTTCAATATCGCTTCCATCGCCAATAATAGGGAAGAAACCTTCTTCAAGTCCAATAACAAATAGATGTTTATACTCTAATCCTTTTGAAGAGTGAATACTCATCATTGAAATAGCTTGTTCTGTTAACTCACCTTTTTCAGATTCTAAAGCAATCTCATTTAAAAAATCATCAAGACTTAAATGAGGATTTTGAATAAAGTAATCTCTTATATATCCATAAAATTCATCTATATTAGCTTGTCTTTCAAAGCCATCAGGTACTTTATCAAAAGATGCTCTATAATCAAATGTATCTTCAAAAGAGTCTAAGAATCTCATTTTTGATTCTTCTAAAATATCTCTTAAATCCATAATTGAAGCCATAAACACTTTTAAGGTTCTTGAGTTTTTCTTACCAACAATAGCAGCTAACTCATCGGCTGAATATTCTTCTAGTATAGAAAAAATTGGTTTTTGTAATTCTACCGATTTTGCATCTAATTTGTCTATTGTTGTTTTACCAATTCCACGCTTTGGTTTATTAACAACTCTTTTTAATGAAAAATTATCAGTAGTATTTGTTAATATTCTAAAATATGCAATTAAATCTTTAATTTCCGCTCTTTCATAGAACTTCATACCACCAACAAGTTTATAGTTTATTCCAGTTCTATTAAAACCTTCTTCAAGTGATCTTGAAAGTGCATTAACCCTAAATAATACTGCAATATCTCTTCCATTTACACCACTATTAAGTAGTTTAGTAATGTCATCAATTAACTTTCTAGTCTCTTCATTCTCATCATGAGATTCATAGACTCTGATACTATCACCCTTTTCTCTTGTCCCAACTAATTTTTTTCCAAGTCTATCACGATTATGTTCTATTAATTGGTTTGCATGGTCTAAGATAGTATCTGTAGATCTATAATTTTCTTCAAGCTTTACTACTGTAGTATTTTCAAAATGTTGTGTAAAGTTAAGAATATTTTTAATTGTAGCCCCACGCCATCCATAAATTGATTGATCATCATCACCAACAACACATAAATTACTATGATTTGTACATAAAAGTCTTAAAAGTTTATATTGTAATTCATTTGTATCTTGGTACTCATCTACCATAACATATTGATATCTTTGACTAGTTTCTTTTGCTAAGTCTTCATTTTTTTCTAAAATTCTATATGGTAATAGTAATAAATCATCAAAATCTACTAGGTTATTTTTTAATAAATATGCTTCATATTTTTCATATACATCAGCTATTTGTTGATAAAGTTTTAGTTGTGCAGCTACTTTTGCTTCTTCTGGCGTTAAAAGTGTATTTTTATATTTTGAAATTTCATTAACCAAAATTGAAGTTGTAGTCTCTTTATCTATAGATTTTAAGATTCTTTTCTTATCATCATTATCTATAATTATAAAATTGTTTTTTCTATCTAGTTCACTCATATGAAACTTAAGAAAAAGTAATCCAAATTTATGAAAAGTACATAAAAGAGGTGGTGTATTAATTGAGCCTTGGTCAATTAATGAATATGCACGTTCCCTCATTTCTGCTGCAGCTTTATTTGTAAAGGTTAAAGTTAAAATAGAACTTGGGTCTATCCCTATTGAGATAAGATAAGCTAATCTTGTAGTAATTGTTTTAGTTTTACCAGAACCAGCACCAGCTAAAATCAACAAAGAACCATCTATGTGTTTTGCTGCTTTTTGTTGAGATTCATTCAACGATGATAAAAAGTTTTCTGACATTTCTTCTCCAATAAATATAAATTATATCATAACTTGTATAAATTAATTGAGCTTCTTAATAATTTTATGTATAAACAAATGTTATTATAATCATTAGATTTAATTAAAGGTAACCATCATGTTAACAGATTTTGCAAAACTCGAAACGTTTTTAACAGTAGTAAGAGAAAAGTCCTTTTCAAAAGCTTCTGCAAAACTTGGTATTTCTCAGCCAGCTGTTACACAACAGATGAAATTTATTGAAGAATATTTAGATGTACAGGTTGTTGACAGAAAGAAAAATGGTATAAGACTTACTAAAGAAGGTCAAATGTTGTATGCTATTGCACAGAAGATAGAAAGATGTGTAAATAATGCAGAAAAAGAAGTGTTGAAAATTATGAATAAAGATGTAACTTTTGTATTTGGTGCATCATTTATTATTGGTAATTATATTCTACCAAGATTTTTAAATAACTTAAAAGAAAATATCAATAACGATGTATCAATTAATGTTTCTGTTTCCCATAAAGCAATTGAGGATTTATTAGATAAAAAAATTGATATGGCTTTAGTAGAAAACTATATTCAAGATGAAAATATTATTTATAGAGAGTGGATGGAAGATGAAATTGTAATCTTCTCAAATCAAAAACTACCTGCTAAAGCTAAAGCAGCAGATTTACTATCTTATAAATGGGTATGTAGAAATCCAGATTCAAATACTAGATTAATATTTAAAGAATCTTTAGAAAGAGCTAATTACCCAGATTGTGATACATTTGATGTAACTTCTGAAGTAACAAGTGCTACTACTATTGTACAAACAGTTTTACATTCAGATAAAAATGAAACACCAACAGTATCGATTGTATCAAGAAATGCCATAGAATCACTATTAAAAGCAGATGCTTTATATGAATCAAGAATTGGTAATCATAATATGACAAGAAAGTTATATATAGCATATAGAAAAGATAGAAAACACGATGCATTTATAGAAAATGTTGTTGATTATCTATTAAAAATAAAATAGTACTAGGTTTTTCCTAGTATCTATTTTATACTAAACCTCTTTTAGTATTTCAAACCCTCTTTAATTAAAGCTTTCTTTATTTTCTGAATTTGTTGATGTTTATTTCTACACCAATCAGGAGAAAGTAAACTACTATCATCAATTCCCGCAGTTACTCTTTGAACAGATACATTATCAGGAAGATTTTTAATTGACTTTACAACTGTGTCAACATATAGTTCTTCTGAGATTGGTGTAAACTTACCTTGTTTAAAATCTTTTGTTAGCAGTGTATTTTTAACAACATATAAAGGGTGAAATTTAATGGAATCAATATCTAAAGCAATTGTTTGATTAAATGTTTCTAACATCATTTCTTGGTCTTCATCAGGAAGCCCATAAATTAAATGTCCACAAACTTTTAAATTTCTTTCTTTTGTTTTTCTAATCCATTTTCTCATATTAGAAGCATCATCACCACGATTTATTTTTTCTAAAGTTGAATCATAAAAAGATTGAATACCATACTCAACCCAAATTTCTTTATCTTTTGATAATTCTTCTAGAAAATCTAATATTTCGTCTGTCATACAATCTGTTCTTGTACCAATTGAAAGACCAATAACATTATCAAAACTAAGTGCTTTTTCATATAAAGCTTTTAAAGTATCAAGAGGAGCATAAGTATTTGTAAAAGATTGAAAATAAACAATAAATTTTTTTGATCCAAATTTATTTCCAAGTCTTTCTTTTGTTGCATCAAATTGCATTTGTAACTGTTGTAGTTGTTTGTCTAAAAAAGGATTTTCATCCACTCTTGGATTTAATTTGAAAGATGGTTTCTTCTCTTGTAGATTAGGAGAAAAAGAATCGTTTTCACAAAAAGTACAACCACCCTTTGCTACAGTACCATCAATATTAGGACACGTGAATCCACCTATTGAAATGGGTACTTTATAAACTGTTTCTCCAAACTCACGTCTGAAATATCTACCAATTGTAAGTACTTCTTTTAAATCATTTTTAAATATATTTTTACTTTTTAACGAAATAGTCACCATCGAAACTTTCTAATGCATAATTTCTGTCTGGACCAATTGAATTAACTAAGTCTTCAACAGATAGGTATTCTAAAGTATCAGCTTCGATATATTCTCGAACCTCATCTTTAGACATATTATTAGAAATCAACTCTTCTTTATTAGGTGTATCAATACCATAATAACAAGGAAATTTAATTTCTGGACTTGCAACTCTAAAGTGAACTTCTTTAGCACCTGCATCTTTTAACATTCTTACTATTCTTTTTGAAGTTGTTCCTCGAACAATTGAATCATCAATTACTAAAAGAGATTTACCTTCAATTAAAGATCTCATAGGCGAAAGTTTCATTTTAACTTTCATACTTCTCATCTCTTGTGTAGGTTCAATGAATGTTCTTCCAACATAGTGATTTCTAATAATTCCGTATTTAAATGGTACACCACTTTGAGCTGCATAACCTAATGCTGCAGGAACACCAGAGTCTGGCACAGGAACAACCATATCATATTTAATTTCACTATTTTTATCATTTCTAGCTAAGTTTTTTCCCATATTTTCTCTAGTTTCATAAACTGTTTTACCATCTATTAAAGAATCAGGACGTGCAAAGTATACATATTCAAAAGCACAAGGTCTAAACTCAGGTTCAAAAAGTTGAATTGATTCTGGTTCTTCATAATCTTCACTAAAAATTAACATTTCACCAGGTTTAACATCTCTAACAAACTCAGCATCTACTAATTCAAAGGCACAAGTTTCACTAGCAACAATATAACCACCTGATTTAATTTTTCCTAAAGACAGAGGTCTAATACCATATCTATCACGAATAACAAATTGTTTATTTCTAGACTGAATAATAAAACAGTAAGCTCCAACAGTTTTCTCTAAAGCTTCAGTAATTCTCTCTCTTAATCTCTCTTTAGAGTTCTTAGCTATTAAATGAATTAAATTTTCAGTATCCATTCCCGTTTGGAAAATTGCACCTTTATCAATTAATTCATCTCTTATTTCTTTTTTATTAATTAAGTTCCCATTATGAACAATAGATATTTCACCTAATTTATATTTTGCAAATACAGGTTGCGCATCTAAAATAGAATCTCCACCAGCAGTTGAGTATCTATTATGACCAATTGCCATATTACCTTTTAAGTATTGTAAGGCATCTTCATTAAACACTTCAGAGACTAAACCTCTATCTTTTTTAGTAAATATCTTGCCTTGGCAAGAAGAACTAATACCAGTTGCTTCTTGACCTCTATGTTGCATAGAAAATAGAGCCAAAGAGGCTAATCTAGCAGCGTTATCATTTCCGTAAATTCCAACTATCGCACACATTTATTTAACCTTTGAAAAAATAAAAAGTGAACTTGATGCGCTGCTAGAAGAGAACTCTTTCTCTTCTAAACAAAATATCTTTTTATTTTTCATATTTTATTTTTTTATAGACCTAAACAGTCGTTAATCGAATATAAACCAGCTTCTTGATTCACTAGCCATTTAGCTGATTTGATAGCACCTCTAGAAAAAGTATTTCTAGAAGTAGCAGTATGATGTAATTCTATAAATTCACCATCATTATATAATCCAACAGTATGACGACCTACAATATCACCACCTCTTAAAGACATAACTCCGATTTCATCTTTTGTTCTTGCGCCAATTTCACCATCACGCCCTGAAATTCTAACTGCATCTAAATCTAGATCTCTAGCTTTTGCTGCATGTTCTGCTAATGTTAAAGCAGTACCAGAAGGTGAATCAATTTTATATCTATGATGTTGTTCAACAACCTCACAATCAAAATCTCTTAATGCTTTTGAAGCAAGAGAAACAAGTTTATTTAATACCGCAACTCCTAAGCTCATGTTAGTTGCATAAAGTACTGGAACTTTCTTACTAGCTTCTAAAAGTAAGTTTTGTTGATGTTTATTAAATCCAGTAGTTGCAATAACTAACGGCTTATTTCCACCATTTTCAACAATTTCAGTAAGAAGTGCTTCAGTTGCAACAGGTGCACTAAAGTCAATAATAACATCAGAAACTTCTAAAAGAGTCTTCATATCATTTGTAATAACTGTTCCTTCAGGAACAGGTTTTGTTAACTCATCAAATACATGACATGCGCTTAATCTTGTTTCTTCATCCAATCCTAAGTCATCAATTAATAAAGACCCTACTCTACCTGTACTACCTACAATTCCTACATTTATCATTCGTTTATCCTAAATACTCAATAATATCTACTGCTGCTGTTGCACCATCTGCTGCTGCACATACAACTTGTTTTGCTGCATCAATTCTAACGTCACCTGCTGCATATAATCCTGGAACATTTGTTCTCATTTTTAAATCTACAATTACTTCTGTTGCTTCGTTTACATCACAAAGATATGAACCATCATCTTGTTTTAAAGAATCACTTAAAACATCTCGTCCAACAAATACAAATACCCCTGGTACATCTAATTGTCTTATTTCACCTGTAACTTTTGATTTAACAATAAGACCAGTTACACCCATGTTATCTCCAAGTATTTCTTGAGAATCAACGTTAGTAACTTCTTCTATATTCTTACAAGCTTTCATATGCTCAATCGTAGAAGGAGCTGCTCTATAGCTATCACGTCTGTGAACTAAATATACTTTTGAACAAAGTTTTGCAAGATAAACAGCTTCTTCTAATGCTGAATCTCCACCACCAATAAGTGCTACTTCTTTATTTTTATAAAAGAAACCATCACAAGTTGCACAAGTCGAAATTCCACGACCAAAAAATTTATCTTCTCCTGGAATTCCTGCACTTCTAGGAACTGATCCTGTTGCTAAAAGAACTGATTTTGCTTCTACTTTTGAACCATCTTCTAATGTTAAAGTGAAAATATCTTCATTTTTAACAACTTGAAGAACTTTACTCATTACATGTTCTAAACCAAATCTTTTACATTGTTCTGGCCATGAATCCATAAGTTCCATCCCAGTCATGATTGGACCTTGCCCAGGGTAGTTTTCAATTTCAGAACTTCCAGTGATTTGACCACCAGGCATTCCCATTTCAAACATAGTTACATTATTTAATCCACCTCTAGTCGCATATAGTCCCGCTGTAAGTCCTGCAGGTCCACCACCAATAATTGCCAAGTCCAACATATGTAATCCTTTTTGTGTTTATACCAAATAAAAATATAATTAAATTTTATACTCTTATTTAATATAAGGGCATAATATTACTCAAATATTGTTAAGTATAAGGTTAATTAATTTAATTTAGTTCTATTAATTAAGCTTCTATTTAATAATAATTTTCCTTTAGTAATTTTTATCGTATTAAACTGTATTTTATATAAATCAAAACTTTAATTGAATAACTATTCATAAATTTTTAACTTAACTTAAGTTATTATACTGGCTTTTTAATAAAGGATTTCTATGGAATTATTAAATAATGTTATTTCATCTGCCTCTGGATTCGTGTGGGGAGTACCCATGTTAGTTCTACTTGTGGGTACAGGTTTATATTTAACAATCAAGTTAAAAGGTATACAATTTTGGGCATTAGGACATGCTTTTAAATTAATTTTTGTAAAAGAAGAAAATGCAAAAGGTGATATCACACATTTTCAAGCACTAATGACAGCACTAGCTGCTACTGTTGGAATAGGAAATATTGTAGGAGTTGCAACAGCAATTACATTTGGAGGTCCAGGAGCTGTATTTTGGATGTGGGTGACGGGTCTTGTAGGTATGGCAACAAAATACTCAGAAGCAATCTTAGCAGTTAAATACAGAGAACAAGGTACTAATGGTTACAAAGGTGGACCTATGTACTATCTGGCACGTGGTGCAAATATGCCAAAACTTGGTTTTGCTTTTGCTTTCTTTACTGTATTAGCTTCATTTGGTATAGGAAATATGACTCAATCAAATGCAGTTGCAAATGCTTTATTTTCACAATTTGATACTCCAACATGGGTTACAGGTATCGTTTTATTAACAGTTACCTCTTTTGTAATTTTAGGTGGTATTAAATCAATTGGGAAAACGACTTCTTTTTTAATTCCACTTATGATTTTTATATATTTATCAACAGCAATTATTATCTTAGCTACAAATGCAGATAAAATTTCTGATGCATTCGGACTTATTTTTTATCATGCATTTAATCCTATTGCTGCAGGTGGCGGTTTTGCAGGAGCAGCAGTAGCCGCAGCCATTAGATTTGGTATAGCAAGAGGTGTATTTTCAAATGAGTCAGGATTAGGTTCCGCTCCAATTGCAGCAGCGGCAGCTAAAACAAGTGATCCTGCAAAACAAGCTTTAGTTTCAATGACACAAACATTTATTGATACACTTGTAGTTTGTACTATGACAGCACTTATAATCCTTATGGCGCCAGTTTGGACAACAGGAGGAAATGCAGGAGAACTTACGCTTAAAAGTTTTGAATTTTTCTTGGGAGATTTTGGAGCAATTGTAGTTGTAATTGCAACAATTCTTTTTGGTTATTCAACTATTCTTGGTTGGTCATATTATGGAGAAAGAGCTTTTGAATATATTTTTGGTGAAAAATCAATCAAAATATATAGAGTGGTATTTGTAAGTTTTGTAATGGTCGGAGCTATGATGGAATTAAAACTTGTGTGGAACTTTTCAGACCTTGCGAATGGTCTAATGGCGATTCCAAACTTAATTGCATTACTTATACTTTCTAAAATAGTTTCAGAAGAGACTAATAGATATTTCAAACAAAAATAAAGAGAGTAACCACTCTTTATTTTTATTTACCCTTCTTAATTTCTAAAATTTTTCCCAAATATCACTTTTAGGTCATTTACAAAATATAGAATTCCTCCACTAAATTTAATCATGGAGGAAAACATGGAAAAAATAATAGAAGCCTATACAGGCTTAACTAAAGAAGGGAAGAAAAGTCGAACTCCGGCTAAGTACGATAAACTTCTTACCGCAACAGGTGTTATTCTAGCTTTATTTATGATGGGACATATGTTCTTTGTTTCTACAATTTTATTAGGCAAAGATGTAATGTACAAAGTTACCAAACTTTTTGAACTAGATTTTATATTCGAAGGTGGACTACCTGCTATTGTAAGTATTTTCGTTGCAATAATCTCTTTTACTTTCATAGTACATGCGCTTTTAGGAATTAGAAAATTCCCAACTTCTTATAAAACATATATAAAAGTAAAAGAACATGCAAAAATGATGAATCATAAAGATACATCTATGTGGATGTTTCAATGGATAAGTGGCTTAATAATGATGTTTGCAGCATCTATTCATTTATACATTATGTTCACACAACCACAAAATATTGGACCATTTGCAAGTGCGGATAGAGTAGTAAGTGAAAACATGTGGCTTTTATATGCAATTTTATTAATCTGTGTTGAAATTCATGGTTCTGTTGGACTTTACAGAGCTGCAATGAAATGGGGTTGGTTTGATGGAAGTAATGCGAAAGAAACAAGAAAAAAACTTTACAATGCAAAAAAAGTATTAAGTGCATTTTTTCTTATTCTTGGTTTTGTTACATTACTTGCATACGTAAAGATTGGAATAGAACATAGTTCAGAAGCTGGAACTAAATATTCTCCAAATAATCACTCATCAATTGAAATATCAAAAAAGTAAAGGCTAAATTATGAAAATTAAATATTGTGACGCATTAGTAATTGGTGGTGGTTTAGCTGGCTTACGTTCAGCTGTTGCAGCTGCTCAAAAAGGTCTTAGTACGACTGTTTTAAGTTTAGTGCCAGTAAAGAGGTCTCACAGTGCTGCTGCACAAGGTGGAATGCAAGCATCTTTAGGAAATGCAAAAATGAGTGAAGGAGATAATGAAGATGTACATTTCTCAGACACTGTAAAAGGCTCTGATTGGGGTTGTGATCAAGAAGTAGCACGGATGTTTGTAACAACTGCACCAAAAGCTATTAGAGAACTTGCAGCATGGGGTGTTCCTTGGACTAGAATTAAAAAAGGGAATCACGAAGCAGTTATAAATACCAAAAGAACTACAATTTTTGAAGATGATAATAAACATGGACTTATTACCTCAAGAGATTTTGGTGGAACAAAAAAATGGAGAACATGTTATACCGCAGATGCAACAGGGCATACAATGCTTTTTGCAGTTGCAAATGAAGCACTAAAATTAGATGTAAATATTGAAGATAGAAAAGAAGCAATTGGACTTATTCATAGTGAAGGTAGATGTTACGGTGCAATCGTTAGAGATTTAATCAATGGAGATATTATTGCTTATGTTGCAAAAGGAACGTTAATTGCAACTGGTGGTTATGGAAGAATCTATGAAATTACTACAAATGCTGTAATTTGTGAAGGTATAGGTACTGCTATTGCACTAGAAACAGGTATTGCAAAACTTGGAAATATGGAAGCTGTTCAATTTCACCCTACACCACTTTTCCCATCAGGAATTTTATTAACTGAAGGTTGTAGAGGTGATGGTGGTGTTTTAAGAGATAAGAATGGTCATAGATTTATGCCAGATTATGAACCAGAGAAAAAAGACCTTGCATCAAGAGATGTTGTATCAAGAAGAATGATGGAACATATGAGAAAAGGCCTTGGTGTTGAATCACCATATGGAACTCACCTTTGGTTGGATATCTCAATTTTAGGAAGAGAACATATTGAAAAAAACTTAAGAGATGTTCAAGAAATCTGTGAATACTTTGCAGGAATTGATCCAGCAGATGAAGGACAAAAAGGTTGGGCACCAGTACATCCAATGCAACATTATTCAATGGGTGGAATTAGAGTAAAACCAACAGGAGAATCTCAAACATTAAAAGGATTATTTAGTGCAGGAGAAGCTGCTTGCTGGGATATGCATGGATTTAATAGACTTGGAGGAAATTCTGTATCGGAAACAGTAGTTGCAGGTATGATTGTCGGGAACTTCTTTGCAGATTTCTGTTTAGAAACAGAAATTGATATTAAAACTTCTGTTATTGAAAAGTTTGTTCAAGAAAAAGAATCATACATGAAAGAGCTTGTTTCAAGAAAAGGGACAATGGATGTATTTGTAATTAAAAATAAAATGAAAAAACTCATGCAAGAATATGTAGGAATTTTCAGAGATGGAGTTGGTCTAGAAAAAGCTGTAATAGAACTTGAAGAACTTCTAATCCAATCTAAAAAGATTACTATAAAAGATAAACAATTATATGCAAACCCAGAATTAGAGGAAGCATATAGAGTTCCAATGATGTTAAAAGTTGCACTTTGTGTTGCTAAAGGTGCCTTAGATAGAACAGAATCTAGAGGAGCTCATACAAGAGAAGATTATCCTAAAAGAGATGATGAAAATTGGTTAAAAAGAACACTTACTTCTTGGAAAGAAGGTGACACTATGCCAACAGTAGAATACGAAACACTAAATATTATGACGATGGAAATTCCCCCTGGATTTAGAGGGTATGGAGCAAAAGGAAACTTAATTGAAAACCCTTTAAGTATTGTAAGACAGAATGATGTTGATGAAATGACAGAAAAAATGCAAGATGAAGGAAAAGATAGATATCAAATCCAAGATTCACTTATGCCATTTCCATTACAAGATGATTATAAAAGAAAAAATAAAAGATTAGGAGATAAGTAATGGCACGAGAACTAACAATAAAAATTCTTAGATACAATCCACAAGGAAAAGATTTAAGACCCTATTTTCAAGATTATAAAATTGAAGAAACTGATAGTATGACAATTTATTTAGCTCTTACTCAAATTAGAGAATCTCTAGATGCAGGTCTTGCTTTTGACTTTGTTTGTCGTGCAGGAATTTGTGGAAGTTGTGCCATGATGATTAATGGTCGTCCTAAACTAGCATGTAGAACACTAACTAGAGATTTACCAGAAGAAATAATAATGCTCCCTCTACCAACATTTAAACTTATTAAAGATTTATCTGTGAATACTGGAGAATGGATGGATGGTATGTCAAAAAGAGTTGAATCTTGGATTCATACTTCAAAAGAAATTGATATTGCTGATATTGAAGAACCAATTGAGCCAGAAGTTGCTGATGCAGTATTTGAATTAGATCGTTGTATAGAATGTGGTATTTGTGTTGCTGGATGTGGAACAAAACTTATTAAAGAAAATTTTGTCGGTGCAGTTGGATTAAATAGAGTTGCAAGATTTGAATGCGACCCACATGATGAGAGAAGCCATGAAGACTATTATGAACTTGTTGGCGATGATGATGGTATTTTTGGATGTATGACACTTTTAGGATGTGAAGACACTTGTCCAAAACATCTACCACTTCAAAATAAAATTGCATATATGAGAAGAAAACTAGCTTCTCTATCAAACTAATAAGGAGGTATATAAAAACAATTATACATATATTCCTAAAAATTAAATCATTAAACAAAAGCCTTAAGATTCTCCTTTTTCTTAAGGCTTTTTTATTTCATGAATACTTATTCATACTTTTTACTCAAAAAAGACCTTTTTTACAAAAACATCACTTTTAGTTCATTTTAGAGGATTACAATTTCATTATAGAAAAAGACAAAGTAATTCAAAAAATTAAGTTTTTTTTAATATTAAAAAAGGATTTACCATGACACAGAGAATGGAACACGATTTAATAGGGGACAGAGAAGTTCCAACTAACGTTTATTATGGAGTACAAAGTTTAAGAGCAAAAGAAAATTTTGCAATTACAGGGGTAACATTATCTCAATTCCCAACATTTATTTCAGCTCTTTCAAAAGTAAAAAAATCTGTAGCTTTAGCAAATTATGAACTAGGACTATTAAAAGAAAAGAAAAAAAATGCAATTTGTGAAGCTTGTGATGAAATCATTGCAGGGAAACTACACGATCAATTTATTGTTGATATGATTCAAGGAGGTGCTGGGACTTCAATTAATATGAATGCAAATGAAGTTATTGCAAATAGAGGGTTAGAACTTCTTGGACACAAAAAAGGTGAATACAAATTTTTACATCCAAATAATGATGTAAACCTTTCTCAATCAACTAATGATTCTTATCCAACAGCATTTCGAATTGCTTTATATGAAAAACTTTATGAACTTATAGAGTCAATGAAAGTATTAAGAACAAGCTTTATTTATAAATCTGAAGAATTTAAAGATGTTATTAAAATGGGAAGAACTCAACTTCAAGATGCAGTACCAATGACATTAGGTCAAGAATTCCATACTTATGTAACTACTATGGATGAAGATATTAAAATTTTAATGGATGCACAACAACTTGTTCGTGAGATGAATTTAGGAGCAACTGCAATTGGAACAGGTATTAATTCACATCCTGAATATGCTTGTTTAGTTGAACAAAAACTTCAAGAAGTAACGGGTCGTCCTTTTGTAACTGCAAAAGATTTAATAGAAGCAACACAAGATACTGGTGCATATGTACAAATATCAGGAGTATTAAAAAGAGTTGTAACAAAAATCTCAAAAATCTGTAATGACTTAAGATTACTAAGTTCAGGTCCAAGAGCAGGATTTAATGAAATTAATTTACCAGCTGTACAACCTGGAAGTTCAATCATGCCAGGGAAAGTGAACCCTGTTATTCCAGAAGTTGTAAATCAAGTTTGTTTCCAAGTTATTGGAGCAGATATGACTATTACTATGGCTAGCGAGGGTGGACAATTACAACTAAATGTATTTGAACCAGTTATTGCATATAACTTATTTAACTCAATAAATATGATGAAAAATGCTTTCGAAACTTTAGCTACAAAATGTATTAATGGAATTACTGCAAATAAAGAACATTGTCAAAACATGGTTCTTAATTCTATAGGATTAGTAACTGCATTAAACCCAACTATTGGATATGAAAATGCTACTTCTGTTGCAAAAGAAGCTTTAGAAAATGGAAGATCTGTTTACGACATTGTACTAGAAAGGAAACTATTAAGTAAAAAAGAATTAGATGAGTTAATTCGTCCAGAAAATATGATTCAACCAAGAATGGTTTGTAAATAAAAATAATAAATAATAATAAATTCAAAAGGAGAATGTTATGTTAGGTTTAGAAATTTTAGTTGTACTAGGTGCTATATTTATAGGTGCTAGATTCGGTGGTATTGGTATTGGTTACGCAGGGGGATTAGGTGTTTTAATTCTTTGTTTATTCTTTGGACTAGAACCAGGAAGTATACCAATTGACGTTATCTTAATTATTATGTCAGTTATTGCAGCAATTGCAGCAATGCAAGTTGCCGGTGGATTAGATTATATGGTTAAAATTGCAGAGGGTATTTTAAGAAGAAATCCTAAGCATATTACTTATTTAGCTCCAGCAGTTACATACTGGATGACTATATTAGCAGGAACAGGACACACTGCATATTCTACACTTCCTGTTATCGCCGAAGTTGCAAAAGAACAAGGTATTCGTCCTTCACGACCTTTAGGGGTTGCTGTTGTTGGATCACAAATTGCTATTACTGCATCACCTATTTCTGCAGCACTTGTATTTTTAAGTGGGATATTAGAACCTCTAGGAGTTGGCTACATTGAAATATTAGCTGTTACTATTCCTACAACATTCTCTGCTGTTATGATTACTGCATTTGTAAGTAATTTTTTAGGAAAAGATTTAGTTGATGATAAAGTTTACAAAGATAGATTAGAAAAAGGTTTAGTTAAATTAAGAGGTGAAACAAAAGTTGAAATTAAAAAAGGTGCAAAATTATCTGTTGCAATCTTTATTACAACTATCATTGCTGTCGTTACATATGCAACATTAATTAGTAAAAAAGTTGGTGTTATTGTAGATCCAAGTTTACCTAGAAATGCTGCAATTATGGTATTTATGCTAGCTTGTGCCTCATTAATTGTTTGGGCTTGTAAAGTTGATACTGGAAAAATCCTTAATGCATCAACATTTAAATCAGGTATGAGTGCTTGTATTTGTGTTCTTGGTGTTGCTTGGTTAGGTACTACTTTCGTTGGTGCTCACCTTGATGAAATCAAAGAATTTGCAAGTACATTATTAACTCAATATCCTTGGATGTTAGCTATTACTTTATTCTTTGCAAGTATGTTATTATATTCGCAAGGTGCTACAACAAAAGCTCTTATGCCTGCGGCATTAGCGTTAGGTGTTGATCCGGTAACTGCAGTTGCATCATTTGCAGCAGTAAGTGCATTATTTGTATTACCTACTTACCCAACACTTCTTGCAGCTGTTGAAATGGATGATACAGGTTCTACTAGAATTGGTAAATATGTATTTAATCACCCATTCATGATTCCAGGTATCATTGCAATTACACTAAGTGTAATCTTTGGATTTATGCTAGGGAATATCATTCTATAGTCTTTAACAAAACTTATATTATTAAATGGAAGAGTTGAATACAACTCTTCCTCTTCAAAAAATTAAATCAAAACAAATAGAAATTTAAAAAACTCAGGAGAGAGAAATGACAAAAATTTTAGAAAAAATCACGGTATTAACGTTATTAGGTACTTCATTGTTATTAGCAAAACCAAATATTGTAATTTTGGCAACAGGTGGAACGATTGCTGGTTCTGGTGCATCCGCTACAAAAAGTGCTTATTCAGCAGGAGCGGTAACAGTTGATAAACTTTTAGCAGCTGTTCCTTCAATAAATGAAATGGCAACTATTAAAGGTGAACAAATTTCTAATATTGGTTCACAAGAGATGAGTAATAAAGTTTGGTTAAAACTTGCTAAACGTGCAAATACTCTTTTAAGTTCAGAAGATGTTGATGGTATTGTAGTTACACATGGTACAGATACTATGGAAGCCACTGCATATTTTCTTGATTTAACAGTTAAAAGTAAAAAACCAATCGTTTTTGTTGGTGCTATGAGATCAGGTTCTTCAATGAGTGCAGATGGTCCAATGAATCTTTTCAATGCAGTTAGTGTTGTTACGAATAAAGATACAGCGGGTAAAGGTGTAGTTGTTGTTATGAATGATGAAATTCATAGTGCAAGAGAAGTGACAAAAGTAAATACTTCATCAGTAAATGCCTTTGCTTCTCCAAATACAGGGAAAATCGGAACAGTTTACTACGGTGCTGTAAATTATTATATGCAACCAGTTAGAAAACACACTATTGCAACAGAATTTGATATTACTAAAATTGATGCTCTTCCTCGTGTAGATATAGTTTATGGTCATGCAAATGATACAGATCTATTTGTTAATGTTGCTGTTAAAGCTGGAGCAAAAGGAATTATTCATGCAGGTATGGGGAATGGAAATCCTTACCCATTAACTATGAATGCACTTGTTACTGCTAGTAAAGATGGTATTGTTATTGCTAGAACTTCTAGAGTTGGTTCTGGTCGTACAACTCTACACAATGAAGTAGATGATGAAAAATATGGGTTTGTTGTAACTGATAATTTAAATGCTCAAAAAGCAAGAATTTTATTAATGTTAGGACTTACTAAGACTCAAGACAAAAAATCATTACAAGATATGTATTTTAAATATTAATAGAAGGGAAGTTTTACTTCCCTCTGTTATATATTTAGATAAAATGTCTTTTTTAAAATAAGGAAATAACATGAGATTTAAAGTTTTTTTATTTTTAATAAGCCTTATTTTATTATCAAATACTAATCTTTTTGCAAATAACAATAAAAATGTACTTATTATCAATTCTTACCATAGAGGATTTCAATGGAGTGATGATGTTTTAAATGGAATAGAATCTGTTTTATACAATACAAAAATTACTTCAACTGTTTTATATATGGATTCAAAAAGAATAGCTTCACCAACATATTATAAAGAATTAAAAGATTTATATAAACTTCAATTATCAAAAAGTAAATATGATTTAGTTATTGCCATTGACAAATTTGCTTATGAATTTACTATACAAAACTACAAAGAATTATTTACAGATGAACTAGTTTATTTTGTTGGTATTGAACAATTCTCTCAAGACGAAGTAAAAAAATATAATATACAAGATAAAGTCTCTGGCTTATTAGAAAAAAGAGCTATCAGTGATATAGTGAAAATGATTTATAAACTAATGCCTGAGTTAAAAAAACTTTATATTATCAATGATAAAAGTGAAAATGGCGATGATTCTGACCCTTTTATACAAAGTGCAATAAATGATTTGAAAAATAAATTTGAAATTCAATATATACGAAGTTCAACATTAGATAAATTAAAAGAAAGATTTTCTAGTCATATTCCAAATGAAGCAGTCTTTTTTATACGATTCTATAATGATAAAGATGGACATCTTTATAAAAATAGTGAAATTGCAGAAATGATAAAGTTAAGTAAAATACCAGTTTTTACTACTGATACATTATTTATAGAGAAAGGTTCCACCGGAGGAAAATTAGTTCCAATTAAAAAACTAGGAATAAAATCAGGAGAAGATATCTTAGGAATATTAGATACATCACTTGTTATCCCATTTATAAAAGTAGCAGAAGATTTTGAATATAAATTTGATTATGAGAAAATAAAAGAATTTGATCTTCATCCTGACATTTTAAATATTGATTATAAATATGTAAATACTCCATTAGGATTTTTAGATAAACATAGACAATTTGTCGATTTTGTTTTTCTAATGTCTCCATTTTTACTATTTTTAATATTAGGACTTATCCATAATTTATATTTGAGAATAAAAAGTGCCAAACTACTAAAACAAAGAATGCAATTTGACAAAGTTCTACTTGATTCAATCAAAGCTCCAATTGTTTGGCAAGATGAAAAAGGGAGAGTAGTAGATTCAAATGCAAAGTTCTGTGACTTCATGGACTTACCTTGTCCTGAAGTAAAAGGGAAAACACTTAAAGATTATATAAAAAAAGACAAGTCTGTGACTATTAGTAAAACTTTAGAACCTTTTATTAATAATGCAATTGAAGAAAATCAAATGATTATAAAAGATGGAGAGGATAAAGAATATACATATTTAATAGATCAAACAAACTACACTGAAAATATTTTTAAAACAAAAGGAACTGTTACTGTTTTTACTGATATTACAAAAGAGAAACAAGCCATAAAAGAAAAAAGAAAACACCAAGAATTTGTTATTCAACAATCAAAACTAGCAGAAATCGGAGAAGTTTTTTCTTCTATTGCACATCAATGGAAATCTCCACTCGTTGAAATTGCAACAATTGCACAAGAGAAACTTTACAATGAAGATGGAGAGATACAAGAAGAAGACGATAAATTTGTAAATGATATTATGTTTCAAGTTAAATATATGACTGAAACAATTAACAGTTTTCAAAAATTCATAATGCCCTCTACTCAAAAAATAGTATTTGATATAAATGAATCAGTAGAAGAGATGCTAGAGATTATTAGACACAATATAAAATACAATTACATAGATGTAAATGTCAATGTAAAAGCAAATACAAATTTGATGATTTTAGGGTATAAAAATGAATTAATGCAAACTCTTTTAAATATAGTAAATAACGCAAAAGAATCTATTATAAAAGAAAAAAGTAAAGATAAAATCACACAAGGTATTATTAAAATAAATATAAAAAACGTTAATAATAAAGTGCAAATTGATATAGTAGATAACGGAGGAGGAATTCCTCAAAAATATATTAATCAAATTTTCGAACCATACTTTACAACAAAAAAAGATGGACATGGAATAGGATTATATATGGCAAGATTAATTATTGAAGATAAAATAGGAGGTACTATAAATGCCTCAAATACTAAAGATGGTGCAAAGTTCACCATTCAATTGGAGTTAACAAAATGAAAATCTTAGTTCTAGAAGATAATGAAAGATTGTGTAATTTAATAAAACAAGCACTTACAAAAGCTGGGTATAAAGTAGATACAACAGCAGATGGAGCGGAAGCTCTTGATATGATTACAAATGGTTATTCTTGTTTTATTCTAGATATAAATGTTCCTTCAATTGATGGTATATCTATTTTAGAATCAATAAGAATGTATCACAATGAAGTACCTGCAATTATAATTAGCTCAAACCATGATCTAGAAAAAATACAGAAGTCTTATGAAATAGGTTGTGATGATTATCTAAAAAAACCTTTTTTCATGTACGAACTTATTCAAAAAGTACAAAAGTTTTGTAAAGTTAAATCTCCTTTATTAGATTTAGGGAATGGTTATATTTTTGATTATAATAAACACTTTTTAGTAAAAGGTTCTGAGGAAATCAAATTAGCAAAAAAAGAAATTCTCTTTTTAGAATTACTAGCAAAAGATATCCATAGAGTTTTTAGTTTTGATGAGATTGAAGATTATGTTTGGGAAGGTGAAGAAACTACTTTAATAAATGTAAGAGCTTTAGTTAAAAGAATTAGAAAAAAAATACCAGAAAAAGCTATCAAAATTGTAAAAGGAATTGGATATTCAATTGATGCAGACGAAATTCCAGAACAAAAATAAAATCATGAAAGAGAAACTTCCTTATTTAAAGAATATCCCATTCCTTTAACTATAATAATACTATCAGGAGGAAGTTTTTTCCTTAATCTTTTTATCATAGAACGAATATTTACAAGAGTCGTTTCTTCTCCCTCCCATACATATTCTTCTAATTCTTCATAACTTGCAACATGATGTAAGTTTTTTGAAAATAATTCTAAAAAAAGCATCTCTTTTTTTGTAAGTTCATATTCCATGTCATTTTCAAATAATCTATGATTTATAAAATCATATCTACAGCTTTCATTAAACTTTAGAAACATTTTAGGCAATACACAATATTTTTTTATCTTTTGAACAAGTTCAAGAATATAAAATGGCTTTTTTAAATAATCATCACAACCTATTTCATAAGATTTTTGTATTTTTTCTAAATCATGATTAGAGCTAATTATTATTGCAGGAATATTTGAATGATTTAGCCTTATATATTCTAAAATTGAAATGCCATCAAGGTTAGGGACATTTATATCTAAAACAAAACAAGCATAACCATTTCCTAAAGCTTCAAAAGCATCATCTCCATCATAAAAACAATCAACCTTATAGGATTCTTGCTCCAGTGCAGATTTGATTACACCAGATAATCTTTTATTATCTTCAAGAACTAATATTTTCACAGATATGTCCTAATTTTATTTTGAAACATGCTCCAGCATTTTTATTTTCAACTGATATATGACCATCCATTTTATCTTCTATAATCATTTTTGTCATATAAAGTCCTATCCCATGTCCATCATTTTTTGTCGAATAATATGCTTTAAAAACCTTATGTAAACTTTCACTGGCTATTCCTCCTCCATTATCTTGAATAAGAATAACTAAATTTTCATTTTCATTAAAAAGTTTAATATCAATTTTTCTATTTTTATAATCATTACTTAAAAGTGCGTCTTTTGCATTATTAATTATATTTAAAAAAGACTGCATGAATTCATTTTTGTAACCATAAATTTCCAGACAAGAATTATCTTCAACTTCTACATTAATCTTAATATTATTATATTTTATATTATGATTTACAATTTCTAACATTGAATCAATTGCATCTTTTATATCAAATTCAACTTTTTTATTTGAAGGCATTATAAAATTTTGAAAATCATTTATTGTATCTGTCATATAATCTACTTGCTTCATTATATCACTTACATAACTATCATTCTCTTTTAATGAATCAGATTTTTTTGTATAAAAGAGATCCTGAGCAATTGCAGTAATTTCCACAAGTGGGGATTTCCATTGATGTGCAATAGAAGAAAACACTTCACCTATTTCTGCTAGTTTTGATTGTTGCACAATAAACTGTCTATTCTTTTGTTTCTCTTTCGCTACTTCTTGTTCTGTTGTAATACTGTCTCTTATACACATCTGACGCTGCCGACGAAGAGGATAGTGTAGATC
>CAJXPH010000014.1 GCA_913057765.1 uncultured Campylobacteraceae bacterium | reverse complement strand
GAGATCCTCTCTGGTCTCGTGGGCTCGGAGATGTGTATAAGAGACAGATTCTATTGCAATTTTATTAGGATTAAAAAATTCTCTAAAATCATCTATTGTTTGAGATAAATATTTTGTTGATTTTAGTATTGCAGAGATAGAGTCTTCTTGAGCTTCTTTTGTAAGTATTCCTAATTCATCTTCAAGTTTGATTCTACTTGTTGCAGTACTAATTAGATTTAATGGTTGCCTCCATTGATGGGCAATATTACCAATCATTTCTCCCATTGAAGCCATTTTTGATTGTTGATATAGGATCATGTCTTTTTTCCTATTTGCACTTAATTCTTTTAAAATTCGTTTATTATATGTGTCGAAAAACTTTTTTAATACATCAGATATATATTTTGCAATAAATAATAAGAATATAGTTATTATCAGACTAATAATCATAGTTTTCTTTAGTGATTCATTATTTATCTTTGTTAACTCTTTCTTTTTCTTATCTAAGTATCTAATTAATTCTTTATCATAAAATCCTGAGCCAATAGCCCATCCCCAGTCGTCAATACCTTTAACATAAGTTACTTTCTTTGCAGGTTCTCCTGTTTCAGGCATAATAGTACCTATGTATTTTACATAACCACTACCTTCTTTAGCTTTATTTACAATCCCTTGAGTGATTTTAAAACCATTTTCATCTTCTAAATTAATACGGTTAACACCAATATATGATTCTTTTATATGTGCTAACTGTACTCCATCATAATCAAAAATAAAAACATATCCATTTTTTCCATAAGAAACTTTTTGAATATGGTCTTTTATCATATGTGTTTTTAAATTTTCAGTAAAATCATCTAAATATTCCCCTGTACCTACAAATATATTTAAAGGTTTAAATAATTTATTAAAAGTAATTTTTTTATATTCACCAGTTAAGTCATTAGGTTTAAACCAATATAATTCATTAAAAAAGGTATTCTTTTTTTTAAGATTTTCAATTACATTTTCTGTGATTAATTGACCTTTCTTGTCTTTAGTACCTAATAAGGATTTTCCTTCTAGTATTGGCTTTAAGGGATGTAGAACATTATAACCTTCCATGTTATAGATATAGAAATATCCTCTATTATCATTAAATCTAATATCTCTGAGTGCTTCTTTAATAAGTTCTAGAACTTTCTTATCACCTTCATGGGAGAATTTTTTATAAATATTTTTTATTACTGAGTAAGCTTGATTGACTTTTAGTTCCAAATTCTTATTTAATTCTTCTTCTAGTTGGGCTTTTTCATTGATAATATCATTGTAGATTTTTTCAACTTGAGATTTTACTAAGGTCCTATTGTTTTCTAGATAATTCTTTTTATATATATCTAAATCTTTTTGGAAGTTTGCTTCATTTTGGAAATAAATAAGTGAGTTTACTATTATAGCAATAATCATAATTACAATAATTGGTGAGTATTTAATAAAATTTAAAAGTTGTTTCTCACTATTTATTAACATTTTTTATTCCTCTAGCATAAGACCAATATCTTTTTTTGCTCTATTTGATAAAAAGTTTTTATATAGATTTTGATTTATTTTGAATAATAATTTACTATTGTTTTGAATTTGTTCTGTAACGATATCTGAAGGTACTGAGATTTGAACAAATAATTGGTTATCTGAACTTATCCACGTGTTTATTATCTTAGAATGAGTTAATGATTTTAAAGATATATGTTCTGCAAATTTTTTGATATCTTTATCATATGTCAAAGCATCATTTGTTTCTTCTTCATAATCTCTATATAACTTAAGTGTATTAATATAAATTTTCTTAGTAAGATTATGACTTGCATTGATAAGTGCTTTTTGTCTATGAAAATTAAACTCTTTCTTATCAATCTCCGTTGTTGCTCCAATTTGAGTTATATACCCTTTTTTATCAGGGTTTATTAGCCAACTAGGACTATTTGCTGGCAGAGAGACTTCTTTCTTAGGTGTTGTAACTGTTTTACTTGAAAAAGGATAGAAACAACCACTAAAAAGAACAGATACTATAATTGATAAAAAGAGAGTTTTTTTCATTTAGTTTTTCCCTATTCTTTAACAATCACTAAATTTTTTAATGATTTTTTTAGATTTTGCTAAAGCTTTTTTACTTGAATTCTTATCAAATGTTAAAGCAACAGCCATTCTTCTTCCTACATGTGATTGAGGTTTTCCAAATACTCTTACAAAAGAATCTTTTGAAAATGCACTTTTTTCAATTTTTACTTGAGGGTTAAAAGTATCATTTTTTGCTTTATATGCAGCACTTGCTCCACAACCATAATCAATATAATCTAAAGGTAATCCTAATACTGCTCTAACATGAAGTGCAAATTCACTTTGAGATTGAGTAATCATTGTAACCATTCCTGTATCATGAGGTCTAGGACTTACTTCTGAGAAATATACTTCATCACCTTTTACAAACATCTCAACACCAAAAATACCACGACCACCTAAACCATCAGTTACTGTTTTAGCAATTTTTTGTGCATTCTTCTTAGCTTTTTTACTCATGTTCATTGGTTGCCATGAGAAAATATAATCGCCATCTTGTTGTATATGTCCAATTGGTTCACAAAAAACAGTTTGTTGTTCGTTTCTAACTGTAAGCAGAGTGATTTCATAATCAAACTTTACAAATGCTTCAACGATTAATTCACTAGCATCACCTCTAGCTTCTTTTGCAATTTCCCAAGAATTCTTTAAATCTTTTTTACTTTTTGCAACACTTTGTCCATGACCTGATGAGCTCATTACTGGTTTAATTACACAAGGGAATCCCATGTTTTTAGCGGCTTTTTGTAAGCCATCAAAAGTAGAAACAAATTCATATGGACCAGTTTTTACTTTTAATTCTTCAGCAGCAAATCTACGAATATTTTTTCTATTCATTGTTTTATTTACGGCATCAGCATTTGGAATAACATGAAAACCTTCTTTTTCCGCAGTAAAAAGAGCTTCAATATTGATTGCTTCAACTTCAGGTAAGATATAAGTTGGATTTTCTTTTCTTATTACATCTAAAATTTCATTTTCATTTTTCATATTAATAGTGTAAGCTCTATTTGCAACTAATTGTGCTGGTGCATTATTATAACTGTCTACTGCAATTGTCTCAATACCAAGTCTTTGAGCTTCAATAATAACTTCTTTACCCAGTTCTCCACTTCCTAGAAGCATAATTTTGATTGAATCAGATTTTAGCGGTGCTGTAAATTTCATTTATTTCCTTCTTTTTGTATTAATTCTTTATTTTCATTTTTGATTTTTTCTTGAAATTCTTTATCAAAGTTCACAAGGTTACTTTTTCTAATAATTGATTTTAAAATTTTTATATAATCGTGTCCAATACCTGAATATTTTGACATGGTTGCACTTAGTTTCATTCCATCAATAAGTTTTCCAGAATCTCTCATTTGTTTTCTTTTTAATCTAAACTCATAATATGCACCTGTACGATTTAAGTTTTTCATATATGCAGTAATAGAAGCTTGTAAATTTGGGAAAATTCTAATAAAGTGTTTTTTCCCAGAAGGACGTCTCAGTGGCATCATTCCAACAGCTGGATTGTATGTCCAGTGACCAAAAATATTATTTGCTTTTTTAAAAAATCTACTTTTACCCCAACCACTCTCAGTTGCAGCTTGTGCTAAAGCCATTGATGGAGGAATAATATCAATTCTTTCTAAGTATCTTGAATAGTTATATAGACTTTGCACTTTATATTTAATCTTTAAGTCTTCTAATCTTTTATATTCTTTTGAAGTTGGATCAAGGTTTTTATTTTTATTTAGAGATTTAACAAATGCTCTTTCTTCTAAAATTTTTCTATTTTCTATTTCAATTCTTTCATTAAAATAGTTAAAGAAAAACTTCTTTTGTTCAGAGACATGAAGTTTATAGTAACTATTTGGAAAGCCAGTATCTGCATTAAGTGTAGTGAATAATACAGATACTAATATTAGGCTTTTAAGTAACTTTTTCATTATATTAATGCTGTGAAAACTTGTTTTACAGCTCCTTTAAAATATAGTTTTTCTGATACTTTTGAAATAGTTAGTTCTTCTTCACTTTTTGGATATACAAAAGTTTTATTTTCTACTAAACCTAAGTTATTCGCTCTTATAAAACACGCAACCATTCCTGTTCCACAAGCAAGAGTTTCACCTTCCACTCCTCTTTCATAAGTTCGAACTTTTAATACTTTCCCATCTTTATCATTTTCAATTTTTGCAAAATTTACGTTCGCATTATGTTCATATCTCATTTTTGCAGATAAATCATGGTCATATTTTTCTAAATCATCTACAATAGTTACTAAGTGAGGAACACCAGTATCAATTAAATACCAAGTTAGACCATATTGTTCAAATTCTTCTTTTATAACAATAGGTTTTGTCATTTGTGTTTCCACAATATTACCATTTACTTCTGACTCTATTAATCCAGCTTCAGTTAAAAATTTCATTTTAGAAGAGGCTAGGCCATTTTTAAATGCATAGTGAGCAACTGCTCTAGTCGCATTTCCACACATAGCGGCATCACTTCCATCGCTGTTGTAAAATTGCCATTTGAAATCTGCTTCTTCACAAGGTAATAGTGCAACAAATCCGTCAGCACCTATTCCTTCAGTTCTATTACATAGTTTTATTGCATCAGCAGTATAATCTTTTTCAATAAATGTATGAAAAATTACAAAATCATTTCCACTCGCAGAATATTTTGTGTATGTCATAAAATCTCCTCCATAATTCTCTCAACCTCATTTTGCAAATTTTTTAAATTCGAAGAATTATCAATTACTAAATCTGCTAATTTCTTTTTCTCTTCGATATTCATTTGGTTAGATATTTTCAATAAAGCTTCTTCTTCATTGATATTATCTCTTTGCATTAATCTTTGAACTTGTAACTCCCTTGGAGTATAAATTACCAAAGATTTAGGTATCGGATAATTCATTTTTTCAAAAAATAGTGGAATATCTATGAAATAGGGTTTATTTTGTTTTTCAAATATTGCAGCTTCTTTTATAATCTCCTGTTTTATTAAAGGATGAATAAAAGCTTCTAGTTTTAATTTTTCTTCTTCATTTGAAAAAATTATTTTACCTAGCTCTTTTCTTAGAACTTTTCCATTCTCTACAAATTTAGCTCCAAACATGTGTGCAATTTCGCCACTATGCATATCAAGTAGCTTATGCGCTATTTTATCTGCATCAATCGTGAGAAAGCCATGTAGTTTTAGTAGATTACAAACTGTACTTTTACCTGTTGCAATTCCACCTGTTAAAGCTATTGCATGTTTAAATAAATCATTTATCATAGTATTTATTTTACTACAATAATGATTTATTTTTCTTTATTTGAGTTTTATAACGAAGATTTTATCTTTTAGCGATACCAGTAAGTGCTTTGTGTTGCCCTGCTGGGAATACAAAAGATGCATGATGAATCTCTGTAGAGTAGTATTCTAAGTCACTTAATAAATCTGATCTTTGTAATATAATATCAGCTGTTGGATGATATTTTTTAGATGCTAAAATTGCAGTTGAATGACCAAATCTAAATGGCATTGCAATCCAGAAATTTCTTCCTACAAGCTCTAAATCCTCTTTTAATTCGTCACTATCATTACTAAAACTTGACGTTTTGAATGTAATAACACCATCGTCTTTTAAAACTCTTTCAATATTTGCTAAAAGCATTTCATCTAATCTTACATCAGTTAAAATGATTACATCAATATTTTTTTCATCTTTTGAAGTTAAAAGTGATACATCACCAAATTCAATATTTCCAGTATGTTTTGATGCTTCTTTTTTCAAATTTTCAGTTGAATTTCCAATTATTAAAACATTTTGAGCTTCTTTATGAGTACAAAGTGGAGTATGTACCATCATTTCATTAAACGTTTGATTATCTCTCATTTAGGAATGTCCTTATTTTTTATAAATTTTTGGATATAATACCAAAAAAATTTTAAATTACAAGGATAAATTAATGTGTGCTGAAAAATTACAGCGTATTTTAATGGCAACAGTATTAATTGTATCACTATTCTTACTTCTAAATGGTTCTATTTTTGGGATTATTTTACAAGTATTTGTGATTTTGATGGTTTTAATATGGGCATTTACAGATTTTTGTCCTTCTCTTTGGGCATTTGAAAAAATGTTTGGAGCTTGTAAAAAAAAAGAAAATAAGGAAAATAATGGCAACAGTTAGTTACAAAGATGCTGGTGTAGATATCGACGCAGGAAATCAATTTGTAGAGAATATTAAACCTCTTGTTAAATCAACAATGATCCCTGGAGTATTAGGTGGTATTGGTTCATTTGCTGGTGCATTCGAACTTCCAACAGGATATAAAGAACCTGTAATTCTTTCTGGAACAGATGGTGTTGGAACAAAGTTAAAATTAGCAATTGATTCTAAAAAGTTTGATACAGTTGGAATTGATTTAGTTGCTATGTGTACGAATGATTTATTATGTAACTTTGGAGAACCTCTATTTTTCTTAGATTATTATGCAACTGCAAAACTTGAAGTTGAAGAAGCTACTGCTGTTGTAAGTGGAATTGCAGAAGGTTGTATTAGAAGTGAATGTGCCTTAGTTGGTGGTGAAACTGCTGAGATGCCAGGTATGTACAAAGAGGGTGATTTTGATTTAGCTGGTTTTTGTGTTGGTATTGCAGAAAAAGCCGAGTTAAATAGAATTGAAAGAATTGAGGCTGGGGATACATTAATCGCACTTCCATCTTCTGGTATTCATTCAAATGGATTCTCACTTGTACGAAAACTTCTTTTAGAAAAACTTGAAATGAGTTTAGATGATGAGTTTGATGGAAAAGTATTAAAAGATGTATTACTTGAACCAACTAGAATCTATGTAAAAGAATTTAAAGCTAATAAAGAAAATATTAATGCACTAGCACATATTACAGGTGGTGGAATTACTGAAAACTTACCAAGAGTTTTACCTGATAATTTTAAAGCTGTTGTAAAAAGAGATGCTATTAAAGTATTACCTATTTTTGAATTTATGGGACAATTTGTAGAAATTGAAGAGATGTACCGAACATTTAATATGGGTGTTGGTATGGTTCTTGTTGTAAATCCTGCAAATGTAGATGCTGTACTTGCTAACACTGACGGATATGTTATTGGTGAAATTGCAGAGGGTGAAAAAGGCGTAGAGTTTATATAATTCTATTATTTTCTATTATTAAAAAAAGGCAATCATAACGGTTGCCTTTTTTTATGCCCTAAATTAAGAGTCTATACTAAAATATCTCATATCTTTTTCATATTATTTTTGTATGGTTATACTTGAGACGAAGGAGAAAGTAATGTTTAAAAATGTTAGTATCAAAGTAAAAGTTTTAGCTATTGCACTTTTAGGACTATTCCTATTAGCAAGTGTTGTAGGTTTTATTTCTGTAAATAAAGCTAGTGATGCTTTAATGAAAAAAAGCTATGGCTCCCTAACTTCCGCTAGAGACGGAAAGACAGAACAAATCAAAAATTTCTTTGCAGATAAAATAGCAAGTATTGATACCCTTGCAAAAACTAAAGATGCAATTGAATTAGCATATGATATGGACAGTATTGAAGGTATGATGAATATCAATGCTGATGGAAAATTCCCTATTGAAGAACAGCATGTAAAAAATGTAACTGCACCCCATGAAAAGTTTTTTAACAATTATATGAAAGCAAATGGATATGCAAATATTTACATGGTAAATGTGCGAACAGCTCAAGTTATGTATGCTGCAGATAAGAAGTCTGACTACGGTGAAAATTTAATAACGGGAGAATTAAAGAAAAGTGGGTTAGGTGAAGTTTTTGAAAAAACAATGAAAAATATGAAACCAACTTTTGTAGATATAAAACCTTATGGTCCAAGTAATAATGTTCCGACTATGTTTTTAGGCGCACCAATACTTGAAGATGAAGAATTAACTGGAATTTTAGTTTTTCAAATTAGTGATAAGATTATTAATAGTGTAATGAAGTTTAGAAAAGGATATGGAAAAACTCAAGAAGATTATCTAGTAGGAACTGATTTTCTTATGCGAAGTGATAGTTATTTAAATCCAAAAACTCATAGTACAAAAGCGTCATTTGCTAATCCTAAAAAAGGAAAAGTAAAAACAGAGGCTTCTACTACAGCTTTAAAAGGTAAGTCAGAAACAAAAATAAGTACTAATTACAATGGAACTTCAGTCCTTTCTGCCTATGGATTAATAAAAATAGGGAAAGACTTAAAGTGGGCAATCATATCTGAAATAGATGAATCAGAAGTTTTAATGGCTTCTCAAAATATCAAAACTCAAAGTAGTATTATTGCTCTTGTCTTTTTAGTTGTAATTGCTTTTATTGTTTATTTTGTAATAAATAAAGAAGTAATAAAACCTTTAAATGATTTTCAAAATGGATTAATTGATTTCTTTAAATATTTAAATAAAGAAACTCAAACGGTTACCTTATTAGAAAATAATACAAAAGATGAAATAGGAATAATGTCTCAAATTGTAAATGAGAATATTGTCAAAACAAAATCTTTATTAGAAGAAGATGCAGCTTTAATTGAAGATGTAAAAAGAGTAGTTTCCTTAGTAAAAGAAGGAAAAATAAAACAAGAGGTAATTAAGAGTACTAGTGATGAAAATCTAGAAGAACTTAAAACAATGCTAAATGATATGCTAGAAGTAATGGCAAGAGATGTTGCTGTTGATTTAAGTAGAATTGAAAATGCTTTAGATAGTTATCAAAGACTAGACTTTACTCATAGAATAGAAGATGCCAGTGGTAAAACTTCTTTAGGGTTAAATGCATTAGCTGAGATTATTAATGCTATGTTAGTAGAAAATAAATCAAATGGTTTATCTCTTTCAAAAAGTAGTGAAGTGCTTCTTGAAAATGTAAATAATTTAAATAGAAACTCAAACGAGTCAGCAGCTGCCTTAGAAGAAACAGCAGCAGCATTAGAAGAGATAACAGGGAATATAGCAAATAATACTAATAACATAGTACAAATGGCTAGTTATGCAAAAGAACTTACTGGTTCAGCAAATGAAGGAAAAACATTAGCAGAAGAGACAACAGGTGCAATGAATGCTATAGATGAACAAGTGACATCTATTAATGAAGCTATTTCTGTTATTGATCAAATTGCATTTCAAACAAATATTCTTTCACTTAATGCAGCCGTTGAAGCTGCCACAGCAGGAGAAGCGGGAAAAGGTTTTGCCGTTGTTGCTCAAGAAGTGAGAAATCTTGCGAGTAGGTCAGCAGAAGCTGCAAATGAAATTAAAAGTCTAGTTGAGTCTGCTACAAAAAAAGCGAATGATGGTAAGCTAATTGCTTCAAGAATGATTGATGGTTATGCAGGATTAAATGATAATATTTCAAAAACAATTGAACTTATTTCAGATGTAGAATCAGCTAGTAAAGAGCAAAAATCAGGAATCGAGCAGATTAATGATGCAATTAATTCCTTAGACCATAAAACTCAAGAGAATGCTAATATCTCAAATAGAACAAAAGATGTAGCAAATGAAACAGATAATATTGCAAGAGTGATTCTAAAAAGTGCAGATGAAAAAGAATTTATTGAAAAATAAATAAAAAAGAAGAGTAACTTTACTCTTCTTTCATCTCTAGGAATAGAAAGTGAGATGAGGTAAGCGCTTTCATCTCAATACTAGACTCCTTCGTGATTTCCATTGCATCACCTTCATTTAATTCAATATTGTTTACAGTTGAGGTACCTTCAATTTGTACAAAATAGATTTGTCTATTTTCTTTTATCTGGAATTCTAAAGATTTAGATTCCTCTAATTGACTTACATATATATTTATATCTTGATGAATTTTAACTTTTGCCTTTCCCTTTTGGGAAGAGACTATATTTAATAAATTATTTGCTCTTTGCTCTTTTGTAAATTGGTGAGAACCATACAATCTTGGTAGTCCATTTCTAGGAGGAACTATCCATATTTGTAGAAGTCTTAAATCTTTACTTTCATTTTGATTATATTCACTATGATATATTCCATCCCCAGCACTCAAATATTGAACTTCACCACGTTTTAAAATCTCACTATTTCCCATAGAATCTTTATGGGTAATCTCACCTTTTACAATATAAGAAATGATTTCCATATTTTGATGTGGATGAGTATCAAATCCACCTTTTGGATGAACAATATCATCATTTAAAACCCTTAATACTCCAAAATTTATATTATCAGGATTTCTGTATTCAGCGAATGAAAAATGAAACCTACTTTCTAACCATCCAAGATTAGAGGTACCCATATTTTTATGATTTAATTTTTTCAACATTTCCCATCCTTTATTTTAAAAGATCAACAAATTGTTCTAATATCTTTTTTGAACTTTCAGGTCTTAATGGATTTTGATATGTTGCAATAATCTCTCTTGGCATTACAATACTCCCAAGCCTAGTAAACTGGCTTCTCATTGCATTTGTTACATCACTTCCACCACCTCCACTATGAGTAGAAAGTTGTATTGTTTTTAGAGTAAATAATTCTCTAAAATCATCACCTACTCTTGATACCCAGGCAATTGTATTTACTAATACAGGAGGTAATGAAAAGTTATATTCAGGAGTCACAAAAAGATAACCACTGGCACCTGACATTTTCTTAATCAAAGCATCTATTCTAGAGGGAACTCCATCTCTTTCTTCTTTTAAACTATCATACATTGGAAGGTTTAAATCCACTAAATTAATAATTTCAGATTCTTCCCCCAATTCTTTTAGTTGACCTTGTAAATTACTAGCTAATTTCATGTTCTCATTTAAACTTGACACAAATATTAAAATCATCATATCTTCCTTTTTTTATGTATTATTATTTAGCTAAAATTCCTTCTATTTGGATATTTAACTTAACTTTATCTCCTACAATTGCACCGCCAGTTTCTAGTAATGAGTTATACTTTAGTCCATAATCACTTCTATTTATTTTTCCAGTTAATTCTAAACCAACTCTTGTATTACCCCATGGATCTTTAATATCACCATTGTTTTCTAATTCAAAAACCACATTTTTAGTAATATCTCTAATTGTTAATATTCCATGTGCTTCATCATCTTCAATTTTTTCTAGTTTAAAAGTAAGGTTAGGATATTTCTTTCCATTAAAAAAGTCTTCTGCTTTTAGGTGTTTATCTCTTTTCTCATTTTCAGTATTAATTGAAGAAACCATTACTGTACCTACTAATGATTTTAAAGTATTTGTTTCTTCATCATATTCGAAAGTACCATTAAATTTATCAAATTTACCAACTACATTTGAAATCATCATATGCTTTACTTTAAATCCTACATTTGAGTGACTTGCATCTACATTGTATGTTCCACCAAAAAGTGCACCTGCTGTTAATATTGAAGCTAATCCTAATTTCACTAATTTACCCATAAATGGGATTCCACTTTGTTTCATCATCTTTTTTCCTTTTTATTTAGTACTAACTAGTACTATTTGTTTAAATTTTTTTAATTGGCCTTGTAAACTTTATTTAACAACTCATATAAAGTATCTAATTCGTTATCACTTAAAACCTTGAAAAAGTCATCTATATTTTTTGCATGATTAGGAAATACTTTTTCAATAACTTTTATACCTTTTGAAGCTATAGTTAAAATAGATGCTCTACTGTCATCTGGATCTTTAATAGAACTAATCCATCCATCTCTTTTTAAGTTTTTAACTACAACAGTAATATTCCCTGGTGTACTCATAGTTAACTTTGTTATTGAGCCAATATTTAAATCACCTCTGTGATAAAGTACTTCTAGTACTCTAAATTGATTAAATGTAAGATTATGTTCAGAAAAATAGTTAACAGCATTGTTATGACCTTTTAAACGTACTCTTTCTAATCTAACTACTGTCTTCATAGACTTGTCTGTTCTTTTCCCATAACTTTTAATTTGTTTTTCATTCATCTGCATATCCTTTGAGTGAATTATAGTACTAATTAGTACTACCTGTCAAGTACCATAAATCTTATACTACTAGTTAGTAGTAAAAAAGCTTAAAAAAAGAGCCATTTTATAGGCTCTAGGTAAATTTAGAAATTTTTTAAAGTTGTTAAGCTTTTTTTGCAGTAGACATCAAAATAGCAGCAAAAATTAAAAAAGCACCTGTAATTCTGTTTTGAATCTTCATTGCTTTTACATCTTTTATAAGAAATTTTAGTTTTGAAGCCATTGATGAATAACCTGTCATAACAAAAATATCAACCACACATAATGTAGTAACAATAATTGTAAATTGTAACCATAGTGATTCATTTGGATTTAAAAACTGAGGGATAAAGGCTACTAAAAAAACAGTTGCTTTTGGATTTGTAAGATTTATAAAGGTTGCTGTAACAAATGCTTTTTTTGCACTATAGTTTTTTAAATGTTCACCTTCTTCTACTAATTCAACTTTTTCGAATATTTTTGAAAGACCTAAGTATATTAGATATAGAACACCAATCCATTTTATAATATTAAAAAGCATTACTGACTGCATAATTAATGCGCCAAGACCAATAACAACAATAAAAGTTTGAGTAAAAAGACCTAGTTGTAGACCCATTATTGCTGAATATGATTTTTTCAATCCATATTTAATTCCATAATTCATAGATACAACAGCACCAGCTCCTGGTGAAACAGAAATAGCAATAGAAGCTAAAAGTAGTGTTAACCAAACGTCAAATTCCATAAAAAACCTTAATAATTTTATAAAGAATAATAGCACAAATTTCAAACTATATTACTTAACCTTTTCGTAATAAAAATTTAGATAAAATATCACGTTTTACTAAAAGGTTATGAAGGAATTTATATGTTATTAACACCAGGACCAACTCCTGTACCAGAATTTGTAAGAAAGGCTATGGCTGATGTTACAATTCATCATAGAACGCCAGAGTTCGAAAAAATATTTAAAGAAACAAGAGAATTATTATTAGAAATTTTTGATATGCCAGAAGCTGTGATGCTAGCTTCAAGTGGAACAGGTGCTATGGAAGCATGTGTTACAAACTTAACTCATAAAAAAGCATTAACTATTAACTCAGGGAAATTCGGTGAAAGATTTGGAAAGATCTGCCAAGCTTTTGATATAGATTTTACTGAGATTAAAAATGAATGGAATACTCCAGTATCAGTTGAAGCAGTTGTAGAAGCTATAAAAGCTGATCCTTCAATTGATGCAATTTTTATTCAGATTTGTGAAAGTGCAGGGGGATTAAGACATCCTGTTGAACAAATAGCAGCTGAGGTTAAAAAAATAAATAAAGATATCATGATTGTTGCAGATGGAATTACAGCAATTGGTGTTGAGAAAGTAGATACTACAAATTTAGATGCAGTTATTACTGGAAGTCAAAAAGCTTTAATGCTTCCTCCTGGACTTTCAATGATTGGATTATCTAATGAAGCAGTTGATAAAATCAATACAAAGCCTGCAGGATATTATTTAAATTTAAGCTCTGAAATTAAAAAACAAAAAACGAATACAACTGCATATACAGCAGCAACAACTTTGATCATTGGACTTAGAGAAATTTTATCAAATATTAAAAACAATGGTGGATTTGAAGCTTTATATGAAAAAACTGCTTTAAGAGCGAGCTCTACAAGAGAAGCATTAAGAGCAATTGGTTGCGAAGTTTATCCGACTAGTCCTGCAAATGCAATGACTACGATTTATTCTGAAAATTCACCAGCAATTAGAAAGATTTTAAAAACAAAATACAATGTAAATATTGCGGGTGGTCAAGATCACATCAAAACTTCAATTTTTAGAATCAATCATATGGGACTTGTTGAAGATTTTGAAGCTTCATGGGTTATTAATGCAGTTGAACTAGCAATGGATGAACTAGGTTTAAGAGAATTCGATGGAACAGCAAATAAAGTTTTTGCATCAAATATGTTTAAAGGTAACTAATGGTTTTCGAACATGAGATCCCAAAGGGAAGTAGATTATATTTTGGCAAAATTGCCAAGGTAAAAAGAGAGTTAGAATACAAGATTAGTTCACTATTGAGCGATAATGGATTTGAAGAAATTGTTACACCAAATTTTTCATATTCACAACATCAATCTATTGCAAATGATAAAAAACTTATTAAGTTTTCAGATGAGCAAAACGAACAAGTGTCTTTACGAGCAGATTCAACTTTAGATGTAGTTAGAATTATTACAAAAAGACTTGGCCGAACTACAAAAAATAGAAAATGGTTCTATGTACAACCAGTATTTACATATCCTTCAAATGAAGAATATCAAATTGGGTGTGAGTGGATTTGTCATGACAACATTGTAGATATTTTAAATTTAACTGGAAACATTTTAAATAGTTTAGAAATTAATCCAGTATTACAGTTATCGAATATAAATATTCCAAGACTTGTATCAACTGAGTTAAATATAAATATAGATTTATTTAAAAATGGTGAAATTGCAAAGCTATTTGACCTTAATGTATCTTGGCTAAATGATTTAATAAAAGTAAAAAATATTGAAGATTTAGAAAATAGTATTGAAAAAGTTCCAAGTAATATAAAAGTAGAACTTGAAAAACTTTTAAAAACGGCGAAAGAAGTAGAATATAAAAACTTGGTAATAGCACCATTATATCATGGGACATTAAAATATTATGATGATGTTTATTATAGAGTAATTCAAGATAATCATGTGATTTGTAAGGGTGGTAAATATAGTTCTGATGGTATCAGTTCTTTAGGGTTCGCACTTTATACAGATAGTTTAATAAAAATTTTAGAGGGTTAGGGAAAAGATGAAAGCAGATTTAATTGTTGGTATTCAATGGGGAGATGAAGGAAAAGGTAAGATGGTTGACATGCTTGCTCAAAATTATGACATGGTATGTAGATCGCAAGGTGGTCACAATGCTGGTCATACTATTTGGGTTGATGGTGTTAGATATGCATTACACTTAATTCCTTCAGGAGTACTAAATCCAGATGCAATAAATATTATTGGTAATGGTGTAGTTTTATCTCCAGAGTCAATTATAAAAGAGATGGAACAATTTGATGATTTAGTAGGAAGATTATTTATTTCTGATAAAGCTCATTTAAATTTACCTTACCATGCTTTAATCGATCAAGCAAAAGAAAGATTAAAAGGCGACAAAGCTATTGGTACAACTGGAAAAGGTATTGGACCTGCATATGCAGAGAAAATTTCTAGAAATGGTTTTAGAGTAGGTGAGTTATTGAATCCTACAAAATTATGTGCTGGAATATTAGAATATTTTGAACAAAATAGAGCTATTTTTGATGTACTTGAAATTGCAACACCAAGTGAAAATGAACTAGTTGAATTATTAACTACATATAAAGAAACATTAGAACCATTTATTGCAAATACTACAAATATGGTTTGGGATGCTTTAGACTCAGATAAGAAGATATTATTAGAAGGTGCACAAGGTACATTACTTGATATTGACCATGGTACATATCCATATGTAACTTCTTCAAACACAGTAAGTGCAGGTGCTTGTACAGGGTTAGGAATCAGTCCAAAAGATATTGGTATTGTAACTGGTATTGTAAAAGCGTATACTACAAGAGTTGGAAACGGTCCTTTCCCATCTGAAGATTTCGGTCAAGATGGTGAAACTATGGCTGATGTTGGTAAAGAAGTGGGTACAACAACAGGACGTGGAAGAAGATGTGGTTGGTTTGATGCTATTGCTGTTAAACATGCGGTAAGATTAAATGGTTGTGATCAATTATCACTTATGAAGCTTGATGTTTTAGATGGTTTTGAAACAATCAAAATTTGTACTGCTTATGAAGTAAATGGCGAAATAATTAAGTATATGCCTTCAGATTTAGAAGATGTAAAACCTATTTATGAAGATATAAAAGGTTGGGATAGTGTTGTTGGTTGTAGAGAATTTGACGCTCTACCTGAAAATGCAAAAAAATATATTAATAGAATAGAAGAATTAACTGGTGTTAGAGTAGGTATCGTATCAACTTCACCAGAGCGAGACGACACAATTATTAGAGGATAAGCCCATGAGAATGAAATTACATCATACACAATATATAGCAAGACGAGTTGCTAGAGATTTAGCTACTTGTGAAGTTGTGGAAGTTAGAAAAACTAAAGAAGAAATCGCAGCAGAAATTGAAAAGATTTTAGATGCAGACATTGAAAAAGAGCTTGACTTAGATGATAAAGTTGCTGATATTTTAGATGACCAAGAAGAAAATATTGAATTCTATAATGCAGATTATAGACAATTATTTTGGTTAACTAAAAAAAGAATGGCAAATGATTTTGGTGTTATCTTAAATAATGAAGATAGATTTTCTGATATGGCTCATCAAGTTTTAGATTACTTATGGGAAGAAGATTTTATTCATTATACGTGTTCAGATAATCAAGTTAAGAATGTAATATTTACTTCAATTGACGAATTTTTAAAAGGTTTTGAAGATTCTGATGAAGCAGTCTTAGAAAAAATGAAACATTATAAAAGAAAACTAATTCAAGGGACTGATGAGTATGATATTGTATATCATAGGTTATATGAAGAAGAACTAATTAGAAGAGGGTTAATGTAAGATGCAAAAAGTATGGATATATTTAGAAAATGGGACTTTTTTAGAAGCTAATTCATTTGGTGCAACAGGTACAAGTGTTGGTGAGATTGTTTTTAATACATCACTTACTGGTTATCAAGAAATCATAACAGATCCAAGTTATGCTGGTCAATTTGTAACTTTTACAATGCCAGAAATTGGAAATGTTGGAGTAAATGAAAATGATATGGAAAGTAAAACTGCCCACTGTAAAGGTGTGTTAGTTAGAAATTATCACCATGAATATTCAAACTATCGAGCTCAAGGTGATTTAGATTCACTTTTAAAAGAACATAATGTATTAGGTATTTGTAGTATTGATACAAGATATTTAACTAAAATGTTAAGAGATGAAGGTGCAATGATGATGATTGCATCTACAGAAATTTCTTCAAAAGATGAACTGGCAAAAGAACTTGCAGCAAGTCCTAGAATTGAAGATATTAACTATATCAAAGAAGTATCAACTAAAGAGCCTTACGTACATAAGTTTGGAGCTTGGAATCACCAAGAACTAGCTTACAATAAAGCTATGATGAGTGATAAAAAAGTTGTAGTTGTTGATTTTGGTGTAAAAAGAAATATCTTAAATGAACTTGTAGAATCTGGACTTGAAGTAGAAGTTATCCCATCTACATTTAAAGCTGAAGATTTAATTGCAAGATTTGAAGCAAAAGAAATTGGTGGAATTTTTCTTTCAAATGGACCAGGTGATCCTTTGACACTAAAAGATGAAAAAGCAGAAGTTCAAAAACTAATAGATGCAAATATCCCTATGTTTGCAATTTGTTTAGGACATCAAATGCTTTCAATTGCTCATGGCTTTGATACATATAAATTAAAATTTGGACAACATGGTGGTAACCACCCAGTTGCAAATCCTGATAACGTAGTAGAAATTACTGCACAAAATCATAACTATAATGTTCCTGATAATATTATAGAGATTGCTGAGATTACACATCAGAATTTATTTGACAATACTATTGAAGGTGTTAAATATAAAAATAAAGATATTTTCTCAGTACAACATCACCCAGAAGCAAGTCCGGGACCGCATGAGTCAAAATACATTTTCAACGAATTTGCAAAAATAGTAAAGTAGCTTACCTTTTTTGCGCAATCTCTGCGTTGAAGTTTTAAATTTGTTCGTCACGTACTACGTGTACGTTCCTCTCAAATTTAAAACTTCGCCTTGACCTTACACAAAACGGCAAACTCTTTTACTATTTAATTAGTTCATTTTTTAGTGAATAGTTAATATTTCCATGTTTTGCAAGTATATTAGTTTTTATTTTTAGAGAATCAAAAAGAGTAAAAGTATTGTTAAGAATATAAATTAAATCTTCTCCTGTCATTAATAGAATTCTTGGATTATCACATGTAAACTTTAAAATAGAATTTTCATCAAAACCATTTACTGATATAAATAAACCTCTTGTACTTTGTCCTTTACCTTTTAACTTACCATCAAATATGGATAAATCTTTTTGTTTTATTTGTTCACTAGTCCATTTTAATTCAACTAAATAATCAAATTTCTCAAATGAAAAATAACCATCAATTTGTTCGGTATCAGTTTTATACGGTGGAGAGTAATCAAATTCATTGACCCTTAATAATTCTGAAAAGATTTTCTCGAGTTGAAAACCTCTTTGTTGAGGAGTATATTGGTTTGTAGAAAATAGATCTAAAAATTCTTTGTATAGACTAGAGAGCTTATCTTCCAATTCTTTTTTTGAAGATATTTCTGTATCTTTATTAATTCTATGTTCTTGTTCTTTTTTTAATTTGATTTCATTTTCGATTGGGTCAGACCCTACAATCTGTCTGAATTCGTTTAATAATACTTTTGCTTTTTTTGTATCTAAATTATCTTTATCAATTGCATTATTCATTTTGTAAAAATTTGAAATAATATTGTTGATAATATCAAGATGATTCTGTTTTTCTAAAGTATCAATTATATTTCTCATAACTGTATATTTATTATATGTATCTTTTGGATATCTGTTATAAAGTTGCTTAGGAACACCACAACTATCTAAAAAGCTATAATATCTGTTCCAATACCAAAAACAAGAACCTGCTAATTCAACAATTTTTTCTTTTACTTCATAATTAATTTTTTTGTTCATTCTATATTATAGTAAAAAAATAATTATAATATTCATATTTGATTAAAGTCCTGGTGCTTTCCACATTGACTGAGTCAATCCTTGGTCTACAAGTTCTAATTGCTTTTTATAAACTTCTTGCCATTTGATTTTTATTTCATCATATAGTTTTTTATTTTCTAGATTTGGTGTATATTCTTTATCCCAAACTACTAGTTTTTTTGCAGCACTTGTAAGGTTTTCATAAATATTTGCTCCAACTCCGGCACTCATTGCCGCACCAAGTGCAGTAGCTTCTGTTACTTTTGGTATCTTGATTTTACAACCTGTTACATCAGCTAATGTTTGACACCATAGAGAGCCTTTGCTTGCTCCTCCTGCGAATACTATTTCATCTATTTCTAGGTTTGTGAATTCTTTTATTTTATCTAGATTTATTGAGCTAACTATACATGCATTTTCTTGTAAGGCTTTAAACATTGAGGCTTTATTACATGTTTGGGGGTCTATTGAAAGATTTATAAAACTTGGACTTGCGTGATACCATTTCCCGTAGTTCATGCTATCAGAAAAAATTGGCATTATTCCATATGAACCTAGGGGTACATCTTTTGCTTTTTCTTCTAACAGGGCATATGTATCTATGCCTTTTTCTTTTGCTTCTAGTTTTTCTAGGTCACAAAATGCATCTCTGAACCATCTCATGATTAGACCACTAAAGAAAGTGATTCCTTCTGCTTGAGATTGATTTTGGATTACGTGTGGATTTACTCTTAAACTCATGTTTTTTGGTAATTTTGCATCTGAAGATATATTTGTAATTTGTTGCCAAAAAGAACCACCTAAAATTGCAGTTTGTCCTAGGTTTACTAATCCAAGTCCTGCACTTCCAAGTTGCACATCTCCACCACCAGTTACTACTTTTGTATTAATTGATAGTCCAGTTTCATTTGAAGCTTCATTTGTAACATTTCCAATAGGAGTTCCAACTTCATAACATGGGCAGAAGATGTCATCTTTTATACCAACTTTTGTTGCCATTGAAGAATCCCAAGTTCTTGTTTTAAGTGAAAATATACCTGTTGTTCCACCGTTACTTGGGTCCGTTGCAATTACTCCTGATAGTTTGGCTAAAATCCAATCTCCTATCATAGAGATATTGGCTACTTTTTCATAGGTTTTAGGATGATTGTTTTTAAGCCACATGATTCTTGGAAGTGCTCCTAGTGCAAAAGTTTGCCCAGAAGCTTCATAAAATTCTTCTTCAATACCTTCAAAAGATTCTTTTAGAAAAGCTACTTCTTTACTAGCTCTTGCGTCTACATTTGCAACAGCCCAAAGTTCTTTCCCTTCTTTATCATAAAGAACAATACCTTCTCTCATACTTGTAGCACTAAGTGCTAATATATCATGTGGATTGATTTTAGATTTTTTTATAACGTCTTTTATACACTCTTTTGTTAATTCCCAATTTGAATCAAAATCAAAAGACATACTATTAGCAACACCAGCTTCTTCAAGATGTGTCCATTCTTGTTGACTAACATCTATTTGATTACCTTTTGTATCAAATAAAACTGCTCTAACACTTCCTGTTCCTGCATCGATTGCTAATAGATATTGCATAGTAAATCCTATTTTTTTAATTTAGCTTGTTCTAATTCCCAGTATTCCATTTCAAAACTATCTTCAAGGCTGATACTTACATATCCACCAAGTTTATCAGCTTTTAAAACTGCATTCATTGTATGAGAAATTACGTCATCCAAAATATTTGCTTCTTTTTCATTTTTTCCAAATGTAATAATTCCAAAATCTTTTACAACTGCATAGTTTGGAGTCGGATTTAGCATAATTTCATCTTTTGAAAACTCATTAAAATAGTTTTCATATGAAATTTTGTAGTTATTCACTGCTTCTTGAATATTTTCATCTTCAAGTACAAGAGGAGTTCTTTTTGTTCTAATAATATGTTCAGGTGTTAAAACACCTCTTGTTATACTTTCTTTATCTAAAGATGAGTAAGAAAGAGCAAGTGGAGTTTGGTTTACTTTACAAACTATATCTGTACCTTTTTCTTTTGATATAAGTTCTAATAGAGCTTGAACATCAAAATCCTTAGGTTCAATATTTGTAAGTTCGTATGAAGCATTTTCTTTTAAAAAATCTTCAGCTTTTGTAACTGCTTCAATCATCTTGTCATAAGATTTTTTTCCATTATCATCAAAAGTAAAAATACCGTGGTTATGTAATACAATACCTTCACAAGTTTTCCAATCAATATCTTTACTCATTTCATAAATTTTTTGAGCTAAAATAAAACCTGGCATTACATATGGAACTATTAAAAAGTTTGGAAATACTTTTTTAATATTTTCAATTCCAGATTTACTATTTGATATTGTAACAACGGCATCAGCATGAGTGTGGTCTACAAACTTAAAAGGAATAATAGCGTGCAATATAGCTTCAACAGATGGGTTAGGAGCAGTTTTATCTATCATTGCAGCCTTTTGTTGAGAAACCATATCTGTATCGCTTAGAACAGCTAGTTTTGCCATCTCTTTTAGGATATCAAGTTTCACAGGAGCAAAACCTTCTTCTTCGATAGAAACTAAATCCCAGCCACTACCTTTTACATATAAAATCTCTTCATTATCAACTAAAGATTTAACAGAAGTATTTCCTCCACCATGTAAAACTAGCTCATCACTACGACCAAGTAAGTTTGATGTGTAAACTCTTAAAGCTAAATCCCCTTTAAAAGATTCAGCTTCTTTAGCATTCCAAAGGTTATTCATCTTTTAACCTAAAATTTCTAATTCGTCAGAATATTTGTGATCACAAAATGGTTCAAATGATGATTTATAAATTGCATAATGTGCAGTGGATTTATGTCCATCAAGTGCAGCTTCATCTCTCCATGATTCTACAGCAGAAAATTTTCTTCTATTGTTTTCATATTGGAAGATGTCATAAAAAATACAACCATCTTCTTTTTTAGAAGGCTCAACCATAGCTGTTAATAATTCTTTCATTTTGTCTTCACAACCTTCTTTTGCAATAAATGTTACTTTTTTAGTGATTGTCATTTTTATATCCTTAGTTTTAAATTGAAGTCATATTCTGTCTCTTATACACATCTGACGCTGCCGACGAAGAGGATAG
>CAJXPH010000013.1 GCA_913057765.1 uncultured Campylobacteraceae bacterium | reverse complement strand
GTCTCGTGGGCTCGGAGATGTGTATAAGAGACAGCAATAATACAATTATTGAAAAAAAGAAAAAAGAAAAAAAGCCAATGCATATTTTGATACATGATATTATAAGTAAAACATCAGTTTAAAATATATAGTTAAACTCCCATTATTAAAATTGGAGTCTAATGAAAATATATTGGAGATGCTACTTTTGACATCATTAAAATTGAAAAGATATGATAATAGCTTTATATTGTTAGTAGTGAAAATTATGACGATATAGTTAGTCCAGCGTAAACTTTGGATTTATTAAATTTTTGATAAAATCTAGCCATTAGTTTATTAAGGATTATAATGAAAATATTGTTTTTACTTATTGTTGGTGTTGTTTTATATTTTATTGCAAGAAATTATAAAACGGAAAAGTTTGAAAATATAAAATTAGATATTAAAGAGAATTTTAATGGTGACTTGATGAATCATGAGGCTGGCTTACTTATTGCCCTTATGGCAAAAGTTGCAAAAGCAGATGGTTCAGTATGTGAATTAGAAGCACAAATGTTAAAACATACTTTTTCTGATATTTCAAGACATTTTGAAAATGCAGAAGAAATAAGAGAAAAATTAAAAGATATTTATAAAAAAGAAAAAGAAAGTTTTGATAATACAATAGTAATATGTGAAAAATTATACAAAATTACAAAACATGATTATCCTAAACGTGTTAAAATTATGGAATATTTATTAAATCTTGCATTTATTGATAAAGAATTTTCTCAAACAGAGTTAATGATTACCGAAGATATCGCAAACGCTTTAAAAATTAAAAGACCAGATTTTGAAAATCTGATCAATACTTTTGAAAACTTTTATAGAGAACAAAAAAATTCACAAGCTGTAACAATAGAAAAAGCTTATGAAATTTTAGAGTCAAACTCTAGTGATGATAATAATGTTTTAAAGAAGAATTATAGAACATTAGTAAAAAAACATCATCCAGATATTATTTCAGGGCAGGGTGCAAGTCAAAATATTATTGATGAGGCAACAAGAAAACTTCAAGAAATAAATGAAGCTTATGAATTTGTTAAAAAAGAGAGAAACATTTAATTGATAGAAAAATTTGATGAGGATTATGAAGTTTGCAATTGCCATAAAGTTAAATTAGGTGAAATTGTTGATGTAATAAAAACAAATAATATTGAAAGCTTGAGAGAACTACAAGAAGTCACTGGGGCGGGGACTCATTGTCGACATTGTATATTTGAAGAAGGTGATTTTGGTAAAATGAAGAAAAAAATATATTGTAAAGATATATTTAATGAGGTAAAATATGGCTAAACGTTTCCATCATTCATATGTAGTGTGTAAATGTAAACATGTTAGTTTAGGAGAGATTATACATTCTATAAAAGAGAATGATGCCAAAACAACGGGAAAGATTGCTGATTTAACAGATGCTGGGACTTCTTGTAAATGTTGTTTATCAAAAAATGATGATATAGGTGAAGAAAAACTTGAACTATATCTAGACCAAATATTAACTAAATTTGTAGGGTAAAATGGAAAAAGAAGAATTAATAGAAGAGATAAAAGTTTTAATATTGACCAATAAAGAGGAAAGTATTGAAATAAATCCAAAATTTTTACAATATTTTGAACTTGAAGAATTAATTGAAATTAGAGATAACTTGATTATTAAAAAAGACAAAATTAGAGAAAGTACCTTTGATTATTTAGATGAACTTTATGAGAAAACAAAGGAAGATTCTATATAATAAAAATTATTAAAGGATTATATTTGATAGACTGGGGAAATGTAAAAAAACAATTACAAGAATTTTTAAAATCTGAATTAGAAAAAACAGGTTTAAAAAGAGTTACTGTTGGCCTTTCTGGTGGATTAGATTCAGCTGTTGTTGCAATATTATGTAAAGAGACTTTTGGCGATAACATGAGTGCTGTACTTATGCCTTCTCAATTTTCATCTCAAAGTAGTGTTGATGACGCAAAAGAACTTTGTGAGAAGTTTGATATTAAATATGAAATAAAAAATATTGCTCCTATAGTTGAAGCATACATAAGTAATATGGATGAAGATAGGTTAAGAATAGGAAACTATAGTGCGAGAATGAGAATGTCAGTATTATATGACACATCATCAAGAGATAGTTCAATAGTTGTTGGAACTTCTAATAAAAGTGAACTTTTATTAGGATACGGAACTATTTTTGGAGATATTGCTTGTGCAATTAATCCTATTGGTGAAATGTATAAAAGTGATGAGTTTGAATTTGCAAGATATATAGGTGTGACAGAAGCTATTTTAACGAAAAAACCAAGTGCTGATCTTTGGGAAGGTCAGAGTGACGAGGAAGAGTTAGGATATACTTATGCAGAAATGGATGATGTATTAAAATTATTAGTAGATGAATTAAAAACTAAAGAAGAAATTATTGACCTTGGTCACAATGATAAATTAATAGATACATTAGAATATAGAATAAAAGCAAATGCATTTAAAGGTAAATTACCAATAATTGCAAATATAAAATGGAGTTAATAATGAGAGATATACCTTTTTATCAGTCTTCTATCGGAGAAGAGGAACTTAGTCAATTAAAGTCTGTATTAGAGTTAAATAAAGACGAAAACAAGGTTCTTGAACTTGAAGAAAATATAGCAAATTTTGTAGGTGCAAAATATGCAGTTGCTACTTGTAATGCAACATCTGCTATTCATTTAGCATTAAGTGCTATTAAACTTAAAAGAGGGGACAAAATCTTAATGTCTGTTAACTCATTTGTTAACGTACCTGAAGTAGTAAGACATTTTGATGCAGAACCTATTTTTATTGATATCAATACTGATGATATGAATATTGATGTTAATAAGTTTGAAAAAGCTTTAGAAGAAAATAAAACTAAAAAGCTTAGAGGTGCAATAATTACATTTGTTGCAGGTCAAACGCCAGATTTAGATAGAATTTACGATATTGCTGAAAAGTATGGAATCATTTTAATAGAAGATGCAACTTGTGCTTTAGGCGTAACTTACAATGAAGAAACTGTAGGTTCTTTAAGAGCTGATATGACAATTTTTTCAACTAACCCATCTAATGGTAAATATTCAGTTAGCAGATCAGGAATGATTGTTACAAACAATGAAGAGATTGCTACAAGAGCAAGACTTCTTAGAACTCATGCAATTACTACTACTTATGATGATTTTGGAAACTTAGATTATATTTATGACGTTGTAGATATCGGTCACAAATATGATATTTCTGAACTTGATGCAGCATTTTCTTTAGCACAATTACAAAAAACAAATAAGTTTATTAAAAGAAGAAAAGAAATTGCAAAAATCTATAAAGATAGATTATCTGATATTAAACATGTAACTATTCCAAGTCATAAAGATGAGCATATTTTTACACAGTTTATTATCAAAATTTCTAGAAATAGAGATGCTTTTGCAAGAGCATTAAAAGGAAAAGGTATTGCAACAGGATTAAACTATATTCCTTTACATCTTTTATCTTATTATAAAACTAAATATTCTATTAAAATCACTACATTTAGTGCTGCGCTAACTTCTTATCAGCAAATTTTATCAATTCCAATGTATCCAAGTTTAACGGATGATGAAGTTAATTATATTTGTGATCAAATTATTGAAATAGCCTCTGAGTGGATATAAAAACTTGAAGCAAAAGCTTTTTTTATGGGTAGAAGATTATCTCTTCTTCCCAAACCTTTTCCAAAAAATCATCTCTCTTTTACTTTTACCACTTACTTTAATTTATATGCTTATAATTTTATTCAAAAGAGCAGGAGCTAAACCCATTGAATTTGGTATCCCAGTTGTTTCTATTGGAAATATAATAGTTGGGGGAAGTGGAAAAACTCCCCTTACAATTCATTTAGCAAAAAACTATGAAGATGTATGTGTTATTTTAAGAGGATATGGAAGAGATTCAAAAGGGCTTTATGTTGTATCACGATATGGGAAAATATTAGAAAATATAAAAACAAGTGGTGATGAAGCTATGCTTTTAGCCAAGTCTTTACCTACTGCATGTGTTATTGTAAGTGAAGATAGAAAAGAAGCTATTTTAAAAGCTAAAGAGTTAGGTTGTAAAATAGTTTTTCTAGATGATGGATTTTCTAAGTATGATATTAAAAAATTTGATATTTTAATTCGTCCAAAAGAAGAGCCTACTAATCTATTTTGTTTACCAAGTGGTGGATATAGAGAGCCAAAAATGGCATATGCTTTTGCAAACCTAGAAGTTCAAGAAGGACGTGATTTTAAAAGAGTTGTTTCTTATAGTAAAGATGGGAAGTACGTAGATATTTTACCTCTAAAACTCTTACTTGTAACTGCAATTTCAAAACCAAAAAGGCTTTTAGACTTTTTACCTGAAGGTACAATTATGGAGGCATTTGAAGACCATCATACTTTCAGTTTAGATGAAGTAGAATACATTAAAAATGAGTATAAAGAATATGCCATAATAACTACATCAAAAGACTATGTAAAATTAAAGTCATTTAACTTAGAAAATCTTTTTTTAATGGATTTAAGCTTACAAATAGAAGATGATGTGAATCTAAAATTAATAGATGACTATATTAATCTTTATAAATAATTATATTTAATTTTAACACTATATAGTCGCTTCTTCCCCTTTCCTACACTTATCTTTACCATCTATATATACAACTACATCAACTTGTATAGACAAGTTGTAATCACCTTGTAATATTCCTCTTTTATACTTTCATCAATCAGACTTGTATAGACAAGTTTTAAGGAAATGATTTGGTGAAGAAACTTGAAAAACCAATGTATGTAAAACTTTATGAAAAGATTTTAAAAAACATTGAAAGTAAAAAGTATAACTCTAATGATAAGTTACCATCAGAGAATGATTTTGCAAATAAGTTTAACGTAAATAGACATACTGTACGTCAGGCTTTATCTTTATTAAAAGATGAAGGTTATATTTACACTCAAAAAGGAAAAGGCAACTTTATAGCTAATATTAAAGTGCCTTATTCAATCTCTGACAAAAGTTCATATACTTCAAAAATTTTAGATTTGGGATATGAACCAAAAACAAAACTATTAAGTGCTGATATTATAGAGCCAAACTCTGAGGTTGCAAAGAATCTTGGCTTAAACAATAAATTAAAAGTAATAGAACTTAAACTCTTACGTTATGTAAATGATTTACCCATATCAGTATCGTATTCTTATTTTGATGCTTTTCTTTATAGAGAGATAATAAATAATTTAGATTGTGAACCTTTTTCTTTATATAAGGTTTTAGAAAAATCTTACCCTTCTTTAGAAATAACAAAACAATCAACAGTTTTTGAATCAATAGCAGCAAGTAAAGAGCTAAACGACTTTTTAATGATGCCTTCAAATTCGCCAATATTAGTTGCAAGTACTCTTTCAAAAGATCAAAATGGAAATTTTGTTGAATATGGAACATCATATTTTAGAGGTGATACATGCAAAATCAAAGTAGATTTAATTTAATTAGGAGCAATTAAAGTGATAAAAATGAAAAACCTTACTTTAGGTTATAAAAAAGAAAAAATTTTAAAAGATATTAACTTAAAAGTTAAAAAGGGCGAGTTTATTGGGATTATTGGACCAAGTGGTGCTGGAAAATCTACTTTACTTATATCTGTAACTGGTGGGATAAAAGTTTTTGATGGAAGTTTTGAAGTATTAGATTTTGATTTGCACAATATAAAGAAGAAAAATCTAATTAAATTAAGAGAACAAGTTGGTGTTATTTTTCAAGGATATAACTTAGTTGATAGATTAAGTGTTCTTGATAATGTAGTTAGTGGAATGTTAAAAGATATACCACTTTCACGGGCAATTTTAAAACTGTATAGAGCAAAGGAGTTGAAAAAAGCAAAAGAGTTTATGGATATTGTTGATATTACAAAACATTCATTAAAAAGGTGTGATGAACTTTCGGGAGGCCAAAGACAGCGAGTTGCAATTGCGCGTGCTTTAGCCGCTGAACCAAAGATTATTCTTGCAGACGAACCTGTTTCTGCACTTGATCCAAAGAGTGCAAAAAAAGTTATGGAAGTATTGAGGAAGGTTAATAAAACATATGGTGTGACAGTTATTACTAATCTTCATCATTTGGAGTATGCCAAAGAGTACTGTGACAGAATTATTGGTGTTAATAATGGTTCAGTAGTCTTTGATGACAACAGCGAAAAACTAACTGATAAGTTAGTTGAAAAAATTTACACTACAAACTAATAGTGTAATAAAATAAATAAGGAAAAAAATGAAATTAATAAAAAAACTTGCAGTTACTGCTATGGCTTTAAGTATTACGACTTCTTCAATGATGGCTCAAGAAAAATGGCCGGAGAAACTTACATTTGGTGTTATTCCTGTAGCTGGTTCAACAACTATGAAAGAAAATTTTACAAATTTAACTAATTACTTATCAAAACAACTAGGTATTAAAGTTGAATTACAACTTGCAGGTGATTACACAGGTGTAATTACTGGTATGCAACACAAACATATTGATTTAGCTTATTTAGGTCCAAAATCATATGTAGAAGCTCATAAAAGAGCAAATGCAGAAGCTTTAGTAGTTGAAGTTGATGGTGAGTCAGGACTACCAGGTTATAGAGGTATTATTATTACTAAAAAAGGTAGTGGTTTAAAAACTTTAGCTGATATTAAAGGTAAAAACTGGGCCTTTACTTCTTCTCAATCAACATCAGGAACTTTAGTTCCAACTGTAATGTTTTCGAAAGCTGGAATTGATCCTAAAAAATATTTCTCAAAAGTATTATATTCAGGTGGACATGAAGCTTCAATTTTATCAATTAAAGCTGGAAAAATTGATGCTGCTTCAACTAATAATTTAGATTATAACAGAGGGTTAGGGAAACAATGGACAGAAGATACTTTTAACACTATTTGGACTTCTGATTTAATTCCAGGTTCTCCAATGGCTGCACGTGCAGATTTACCAACTTCTTTAAAGATGGCTATTAAAGGTGCTTTTCTTTCTTATAACGATCCTGAAGGTTTAAAAAGATTAAAAATCAAAGGTTATGTAAAAGGTGATGACTCAGTTTACAATCCAGTTAGAGAATTAATCAAATTAAAAAAACAATTAAAAAATAAAAAGTAATTTATTTTAAGTAAGCGTTTTACGCTTACTTAATAGAAGGAAAAATAATGAATGTAGAAGAATTAAGAGTAAAAAGTAACCCTTTCTCATTTTCAAAGTCAGCAATAATAGTCGTGTTTTTATTAGTTCTAGCTCAAAGTTGGAATGATACTGAAATGAGTTTTGCTTCTTTAATTGATGGATGGCATTATATGATTGAATATCTTACTGGAAATCCTGATATAGAAGGCAGTGGTTTTTTCCCACCGAACTTAAATAAAGATGATTTAATAACATATTCATTATCAATGTTAGAAACAATTCAAATGGCAGTTGTTGCTCTAGTATTATCTATACTTGTGGCAGTTCCATTATCATATATGAGTTCTAGAAATATATTAGATATTTTAATTCCAGGAAAGACTCCTTTTCATATGTTTTCTAAAAGAATGATATATGGAAGTGCCACTTTAGTAGCAAATATTTTTAGGTCAATTAATGAAATCATTTGGGCTTTAATATTTGTAAGTGCAGTAGGCCTTGGTCCAATGGCTGGTATTTTAGCCTTAGGAGTTCACACAGCAGGTGTTTTAGCAAAACTTTTAAGTGAAGGAAATGAATCAATAGACCCAGGTCCAGTTGAAGCTCTTACTACAACAGGTGCTGGATTTATCAAAGTACTTGTCTATGCTGTTATCCCCCAAACTTTACCACATTTTGTTTCAATGGCTTTATATAGATTTGAAAGTGATGTTAGAAGTGCTTCAATTTTAGGTTTTGTAGGAGCCGGAGGAATTGGCTTTTATTTGTTTGACAAAATGAGAGCATTTGAAAATGCAGATGTATGTACAATAATTATTGTAATTGTAATAACAGTATGGGTGTTAGATAAGTTCAGCGCTGTAATTAGAAAAAGGTTTATATAAATGAAAAGAGAAGAAATAAATGATTTAGCTCAACTTGTAAAATTAGATGAGTTACAAAGTTTATATAAAAAGATTAAAAAAAACCATGATGTGAAGATATTAACAACTCCTACTGAACAAACACTGTTAGTTCCTGTAAAAGATCCAATTTCTGGGGGAAGTTTTTACTCAGGAGAAGTTTTAGTCACTTCAACAATTGTAGAAGTAGATGGAATCAAAGGTTGGTCTATGGTAATGGATACAAATGAAAAACTATCTTTATATGTTGCAGTATTAGATGCTTGTTTTGAAAAGAATATTTTTAAAGAAGAAATAAAAGATCTATTAAAAGAAACAAAAAAAGAGAATACTAAAGAGATGAAAAAAATAAATCAAAAAATTAACTCTACACGAGTTTCTTTTGATTTAATGTAAGGTTATTTATGAAATCAATAGATATTGAAAAGTTAAATAGAGATAATTTTAAATCAATTTTAAATAGTTTATCGATGCCAGGGAGTACATATAAAATAAAATCATTTTATGATTCTCATTTATTGGCAATGGCAAATACACTTTTGTATTCAGAAGTTAGTTTTTATTACGATGGAAAAGAAGATATTAATTTAATAAAAGCAATTACAAATGCAAAAGATGAAGATATTGAATCAAGTGATTATATATTTTGTGATGAAATAAATGAATATTATTTAAATAAAGCAAAAGTTGGAACTTCTCATGATCCTGAATTTTCTTCTACATTAATTTTTAAATGTAAAAATTTCGAAGGTTTAAATTTAAGATTAAGCGGACCTGGAATAAACAAATATAAAGATGTGTCTCTTCCTATAGATAGAGCCTTTGTAGATTTTTTTAATGAAAAGAATTCTTCATATCCCTTAGGAAATGAGATTTTCTTTTTAAATAAAAAAGGTGAAATAACTGCTTTAAGTAGAACAACAAAAGTGGAGGTTTTATAATGGCTTATTATGCAATTAAAGGTGGTGAAGAAGCGATTAATAATTCACTTAACTTTTATACTGACTATACAAAGAACAGTGAAAAAATAGAAGATGAGGATTTAATAGACTCATTAACTTTTTCAATTGATAAAGTGATGAGTGAAGGCTCACTTTATAGTAAAAAACTTGCTTCCAAATCTATAAAAAGAAGTGCTGGGGATTTATTAAATGCTTCCTTTTTCGTAAGAGCACATAGGTCTTCTTGCCAAAGAATTGGTATTTGTAAAGAATTAGATGTAAATGATATGAAATTAAGTAGAAGAATATCTTCGGCTTTTAAAGATATTGAAGGTGGACAGCTATTAGGTGCATCAAATGATTATGAAATAAAACTTTTAGTTGATAAGAAAAATGAAGAAGTAGATATCAAAGAGTATTCAAATAAAGAGAATGTAATCAAATCTGCTTTAACACCTTTAAGAGATGATAATTTAATAAAAGTATTACCAAAAGAAGAAGAGCCTTGGGATATTACACGTGTATTTCCTACTGCCCCATACCCTAGAAGTTCAGTACTACAAGTAATGAGTAGAGGAGAAAGTGGAACACTATTAGGCTTTGCATATACATCTATGAGAGGTTATGGCGATGTCCATCCTACAATTGGAGATTTGAGAATTGGTGAGCTTGATATTAAATTTACTCATCCCTTTACTAATAAAGAAGTAAAAATAGGTTCTATCGAAGCAACAGCAGTTGAGAGTGCAGGAACTTTTAATAAAGATGAAAATGGAGAAACAAAGCTTACAACAGGTTTTGGATTTTGCTTTGGTAAAAATGAAACAAAAGCTATTTCTATGTCAATTATAGACTTAACTTTGTACAACAATTCATACACAGTTGGAACAGAACAAATTGTTGCAAGTGATTTTGAAATGGTTATGCATCATGTTGATGGTATAGAATCTTTTGGTTTTGCAAATCACTATAAATTACCTCATTATGTGACTTTTCAAACAGATTATCAAATATTTAAATCTGCTAAGAAATATGTTGAAGAACAAAATCAAAAAGATTTAGATGGAGCTTTAAAATGAGATATGCATTTTTAGATGAAGAAGCAAAAAAAGAGATAAGACGATCTATTTTAAAAGCAATTGCAATTCCTGGATATATTGTATCTTTTGCTTCAAGAGAGATGCCTATAGCTCGTGGTTGGGGGACTGGTGGTTTACAGGTGACTCTATCAATTATAAATGAAAAAGATACTTTAAAAGTAATTGATCAAGGTTGTGATGGAAGTGTTAATGCAGTAAATATAAGAAATTTTATATCTTCTGTAACAAATGTTAATACAACAACAAATACTAAAAAAGCAACATTGATTCAAACTAGACATAGAATTCCTGAAATAGATTTAGAAGAGGGTCAAGTCTTAGTTTATCAGGTTCCAATGCCTGATATTTTAGAAACAGTTGAACCAAATACTGCTAAGGCAAAAATAATGCATGCAAATGCTGATTATTCGAAGTTATGGGTTTTATTGTATGAAGATACCTCAATGTACGGAGATAGTAGGATTTCTAATAGATATCCTGTAATTGTACATGATAGATATGCCATGGATCCGAGTCCTATCCCTAAATATGATACTCCAAAACTAAATGATAATAAAGCCTTACAACTTTTTGGTGCAGGACGTGAGAAAAAGATTTATGCGATTCCTCCATATACAAAAGTCGAACCGTTGAAATTTGAAGATAGAGAGTTTAAAGTAGAAAATTTTGAAGATAAAACTTGTCAAAGATGTAATAGTAATAATTCATTTTTAGATGAGATATATGATGATAATGGAGTTGTTCATTATTATTGTAATGATACAGATTATTGTGATACCTATTTAAAAAGTGGAGCTAAAAAATGATTTTAGATATAAAAAATCTATCAAAAGTATTTGGTAAATTTTGTCCAAACTGCTTGGATAATACAGGCGCAGACTTTAATAGCTCTATTTGTCCTACTTGTAAAAGTGTAGTTGGAGTAAATGATATTAATCTTACATTGAGTAAAGGTGAAGTTTTGGGGATTGTTGGTGAAAGTGGTAGTGGAAAGTCTACACTTCTACAACTTATTTATCAAGACCAAAAAGCAAGTCTAGGGGATATTTTCATTAAAGACTTTGTAAATAAAGATGGCACGAAAAAATCAATATTGGATGCTTCTTTAAACGAGTTGTCATATCTACGAAACTCTTTAATGTCAATGATTTATCAAAACCCAAGACTTGGTCTTAATTATAACTTTTCAGCTGGTGGGAATATTGCTGAAAAGATTATTGGCAGTGGAAATAAAAGATATGATGAGATTAGAAAAAAAGCACTGTATTTTTTAGATAAAACTGAAATACCAATAAGTAGAATTGATGATTATCCAGAATACTTTTCTGGTGGACAACAGCAAAGAATTCAGATTTCAAAAGCACTGTCTTCAAGTCCTAAAATTTTACTTTTAGATGAACCTACTACAGGACTTGATTTATCAGTACAAGCAAAGATTTTGGATTTGATTAAAGAATTACAACATGAAATTGGCTTTGCAATGATTGTCGTATCCCATGATTTAGGTGTTATAAAACATTTAACAGATATCACTGTTGTAATGAAAAATGGACAAATTGTTGAAAAAGGTTTAACTGATCAAGTTCTTGAAGACCCACAACATTCATATACACAATTACTTGTGTCATCGATTTTATAAGGAAATACATGATTCGATTAGAAGTTAAAAATTTAAATAAATCTTTTAAAGTTTACACAAGAGGTGGAGTAGAAGTTAAAGGTTTTGAAGATATTAATTTAGAAGTAAAAAGAGGAGAATTCCTCTCTTTATTTGGACCTAGTGGTGCTGGAAAATCGTCTATTTTAAAGACATTATTTAGAACATACACTACAACATCAGGAAATATAATATTTCATAGAGATGATGGTTCTACTATTGATATTTCAAGTGCAACAGAGAGTCAAATCCTTAGTTTACGAAAAGATGAAATAGGTTATGTATCTCAATTTTTACAAATTTTACCAAGGATTAGTGCCGTTGATATTGTAAGTGAACAATTAATTATAAAAGGTGAAAGTGAACTAATAGCTAGAACTAAAGCAAAAGAGTTATTAGATTTTTTATCTATTAGAGAAGAGTTATTTGATTTATCTCCTTTGACTTTTAGTGGAGGGGAACAACAAAGAGTAAATATTGCAAAAGGAATAATTGCTCCTAAAAGCTTACTTTTATTAGATGAACCAACGGCTTCATTGGATAAAACTAATACTATGAAAGTAGTTGAAAAGTTAAAAATTTTAAAAACTCAAGGTGTTAGTATGGTTGGTATTTTTCATGATTTAGAGGCAATGGAAATAATAAGTGATTCTATTTATGAGTTAAAGAGGGTTAATTAATGGAAACTATTTTAAGAAGTAAAAATGTATTAATAAACGAAAAGTTTGTTTGTGCTGATGTAGTTTTATTTAAAGAACAAATAAAAAGAGTAGATGAGTATGGTACAAACAAAGTTGCTGTTGATTTGGGTGATTTAAAAATTGTACCAGGGATTGTAGATTTACATTCAGATGCAATAGAAAAAGAGATAGAACCAAGACATGGGGCAACTTTCCCTGTAGCCCTTGCTGTTGCTGAATTAGATAAAAAGCTTTCAATGGCAGGGATTACAACTATGTTTCATGCTATTGGATTTGAAGAAAACCCTAAAAAGAAAAGAAGTATTGATTTAGCAAAACATCAAATTGAAGAGATTTATAATGCCAATAAAAAACATTTAGGTGTTGATAACTTTATTCATGCAAGATTTGAACTTAGTGCAAGCGAAGCTGTTGAATCTATAAAAGAAGTTATTGGTAAAGGAATGGTAAATCTTGTTTCTTTAATGGATCATTCTCCAGGACAAGGTCAATTTAAATCTTTAGAGTCTTTCCAAACTTATTATGGCAATTATTATGGGTTAAATGAAGATGAAATTCAAAATGTTGTTGATAAAAAAATGAATAAAGATGAAACGAAAATTAATGATTTAATTTCTTATGCCAAAGAGCATAATTTGACTCTTTTAAGCCATGATGATGATTGTATTGAAAAACTAGATGGCTTATTAGATTTAGGTGTTAAAATCTCGGAATTTCCATTAGATTTAGAAGTTGCAAAATATGCAGTTAATAAAGGAATTGCAACAGGTATGGGGGCTCCAAATATTGTAAGAGGAGGAAGCCAAAGTGGAAATATAGCAGCTATTGAACTTGTACGTGAAAATGTATGTAAGTATCTTTGCTCAGATTACCATCCAACTTCAATGCTTCAAGCAGTTTATAGAATGAAAGAAGATGCAAACTTAGATTTAGCACGTGGTTTTTCAATGGTAACAAGTACTCCTGCGAAATACGCAAACCTTGAAGATAGAGGTGTCATAGAAAAAGGTAAAAGAGCTGATATTATCGTTATTGATGATTCTCATATTCCTAAAGTTGTTTTGACTTTAAAAGATGGTGAATCTATTTACAATGGTATAAGAGGATTTAAACTTTAATAAGGAGTTAAATAATGGTAACAATATATAGAAGTATTTTACATATTGAGGTAAAATATAATGACAAAAATAGAAAATTATAATTCTAATGAAAATGTAAAGTTGGGTATTAAACCATATGTTTCGCCAAATGCAATTATTAAAGATAGTTCATTTGGGAGATATACGGAAATAGGTAGTTTTGCAAATATTAGTGATTCAATTATGGATGATTATTCTTATGTAAGTGAATATACTCAAATTACAAACACTAAGATAGGTAAGTTTTCTAATATTGCATCTCAAGTTAGAATAAATCCTGGTTTTCATCCATATGAAATGCCTTGTCAGCATCATTTTTTGTATAGACAAGAAATGTATGGATTTGGAGAAGATGATAAGGTTTTTTTTAATTATAGAGAAGTTCAGAAAGTTGAAATTGGACATGATACTTGGATTGGACATGGTGCAGTTATTATGCCTGGTGTAAAGATTGGTAATGGTGCAATTGTAGGTGCTAATGCTGTTGTAACCAAAGATGTACCTGCCTATGCTATAGTTGCAGGAGTAAGTTCAAAGATATTAAAATATAGATTTAGTAAAGATATTATTAAAAAAGTGGAAGAAATTGCTTGGTGGAATTGGACCCATGAAGAAATTGCCAATAGAATTACTGATTTAAAAGATATTAGAGAATTTATTTATAAATATTCAAAATAAGAAGAAAATATGAAAAGTAAAATTGTTTTAATTGTTGGACCTAGTGGTGTTGGGAAAGATTCATTATTAAGTTATGCTAAAGATGAATTAAAAGATAGAGTAAATTTTGTAAAAAGGTATATTACAAGAGAAGCTGATGAAAATGAAGGCAATTACCATTTAGATGATTATGCCTTTGAAATATTAAAACATAACAGTTTTTTTATTTCTACTTGGAATGTTCATAACAATATTTATGGTATATCAAAAAAATCAATTATTAATGGTTTAAATATAATATCAATATCAAGATCAAGAGTAAAAGATTTTGAAAATATTTATGAAAAAGTCTATACAATAAATATAACTGTATCTTCTGATGAGTTAAGAAAGAGACTTAATAAAAGAGGAAGAGAGAGTAAAGAAGAAATAGAAAAAAGACTTTTAAGAAGTGATTTAAAAGTTGATGCTAGAAATTTAATAAAATTTGATAATAGTGCATGTTTTGAAGAATCAAAAGAAAAATTTATCCAATTACTTAAAAAAATTGAAAATGAATAAATTTACTATTGGTACATTTAATATTTGGAAAGATGAAGGGAATTACCCTGACAGAATATATGAATTATCTAATTTAATAAAAAGTAACAAGTTTGATATTATATGTTTACAAGAAGATTTTAATAGTGATGATTTTTCTAGTAGCAAGTTTTTAAATATAGAATTAGATTTTAATTATGTAACAACAAAAACAAGAAAAAAATATAGAAAAAATAAGTTAAGCAGTTCGAATCTTACGGTTCTTTCTAAATATAATGTAGAATTATTAGAAGAACAGTTTTTTTATAAAGAAAAAGAAGAAGAGCGTGCTTATCAGATTTTGAAAATTGATTTTCATGATAAAGAGTTACTATTAATAAATACTCATTTGTGTCACTTAAGTACAAGAAGAAGATTATTACAAATAAAACATATATTAAAAGATATAGAAAAATATAAGTATGAACATATTTTTTTATGTGGAGATTTAAATGCACTACCAAATTATGAAGAGATTCAAATAATAAGGAATAGCGGTTTTTTAGATAAAAATAGAGAGTTCACGCATAAAGAAAAAGTTATTTTAGATTATATTTTTCATAAAAGTAACTCAAATTTAAATGTTAAAAGTAAAGTCATATATGAAAATTTTAGTGATCATCATTGTTTGCTAAACTCTTTTAGCATATAGTAAAAAAGGTTTGTTATGAAGTTAAACTTTTTAGGAAGTGCTGATAGTGCAGGTATTCCAGTTCATAATTGTTCTTGTGTTATTTGTAGTGAATATAGAAAAAAAGGTATAACTAACCTTTCTACAAGTGCTTATTTAGAGTTTAAAAATGGAGTAGTTTTATTAGATGCTGGTATTGAAAATATATCTAATATTTTCGATGGTAAGAGAATTAAAGCAATATTTCTAACTCATTTTCATGCAGACCACTGTTTAGGACTTTTACGCCTTAGACACTCAATAGATAAAATTGATTGTTATCATCCAAAAGATGATGATGGTTTTTCTGATTTATTCAAACACAATCATTCAATTATCTATAATCAAATTGATTCTTTTGAAAAATTAAATTTTGAAGAATTCTCTATCACTACTATTCCTTTAAAACATTCAAAAAATACTATGGGATATTGTATTGAATATAAAAATAAAACGATTGTATATCTAACGGATTGTTTTGGTTTGGAAGAAGAGAGTTATAGTTTTTTAAAAAATAAAGATATTGATTTTACTTTTATTGATGCATGTTATGATGAAAGAAAAATAAAAGGAAATCATTTGAATTATTTACAAGCTAGTAAGATTCTAGATGATTTAGAAGTTAAAAATGGATATTTAATGCATATTTCTCATACTACTAAAGAGTATATTCAAGAAAATGATATTGAATTAAAATATAGATATATTGAGCCAAATGACTCTTTTGATTTTGATGTAAAATAGGTTTTAAAACCTATTCTACTATGTGTCCTACAAACTTAGACATATTATCTAAGATCTTTCCACCTTTTCTAAATCCAAGTCCACAAGCCTCATATGCGTAAAATACACCTGCTTGATAATAGTTTCCTTCTTCGTCTTGAGGAAATTCTATATATTCTTGATAAATAGCTTTATGGCCTTCATATTCACCGTCTGTTTTAATATCTAGTGAATTATCAGCATTTACAATGGCAATATTTGCACCTTCTCTACCAAAACATCTTTTTTCAACTTGTTTTGTATTTTCTAATGGTTCAAATGATGTTTCTAAAAGTAGGGGATGATTTGGATATAAATCCCAAAGAATTTTCATGAAACCTTTTGATTGAAACATTAATGTATACGCTGGATTAAAAATGATAGCTTTTTTGTTTGCAATAATTTCATTTATGTAAGTTGCTAATTCATTTTCATCTATAGCTATATCTTCCCATGGAATTAGTTTAAACCAAAATTCAAAACCTTCTTCCTCTTTGAAAATTCCATCATCGCTAAAATTTACTTTATCAATATATTCAAAGTCAGTATTAAATCCTGCTTCAGTTGCTATATGTTGTAAAAGTTTTGTTGTATTTTCATCTTCAGAGCTACCTTGAATAGAAGAAAATAGTATTTTCCAACCAAGTTTTTCATAATATTCATCAAATTTTTCTAAATCAGAATCTAAAGTTATTATTCTTTTAAAATTATCTTTTAGTGCATCATATAAGTTATTAAATTGGCTAGCTTCATTTAGACCATTTTTCTTTAACATTGCCCACTGTACAATTGCAGTTTCAAAAAGAGAAGTTGGAGTGTCAGCGTTAAATTCAATTAATTTAATTGGAACGCCATCAATTCCCCCCGCTAAATCAAATCTTGAATATAGATGCCAATGAACATCTTCTTCCCAAGAGTTTTTAATAGTTTCTACTAAGTTAAAAGGTATATTTATTTCATGAAACAAGTTGTTTTCAACAACATGTTCTCCTGCTTCACAAAACATATCATATAATTCATTTGCTGCTTCATAATATGCATTTGCTTCATCTTCACTAATTTCAACTACTTGATTTGAAACATATGATGTTTCATCAGTATCTGTATGCCACGAAAATCCTATTGATTCTAAGTATTCATTTGTTAATGGTTCTAAAGTTTTTAGTTTCACTATTAACCACCAAAAAATGATCTAGATTTAGACCCAGAAGATGATTTCTTACCAAAGAATCCACTTTTTTTCGATGAACTTGATGATTTACTAGAGCTTGCAGCTTTTGAAAAAGAACTTTTAGATTTACTATAAGCTTGTGGTGATTTATAATTCGCTTTTCTTTGATTTTGATAGTTTTGGTTATTAAATAGTTTATTTCCTAACCATGAACCAATCATTGCTCCAGCTATTGAAGACATAAGTACTCCACCTAATCCCATTCCACCACTTGATACTTCAGGATTTGTTAATGGTGATGTACCATTATCAATTTTTACTCCTTCTGCTTTTACAAGTGCGTCAATTTCATCTTTCGAAAGAATTTTTTCTGTTCCATCTGGCTTTCTTACTACAATAGTTGTTTTAGAAGCTGGAAATTCATCTACAATTGCATATCTTCCATCTGCTGCTTCTTCAATGATTACAAATGCACCTTGTTTTTGGCTTGCATTTGAGAATGCATCATTTTGACCTTGGTTTTGTTGGTTATTTGATTTATCTTCACAACCTACTAATCCAGTTACTAAAATAGCTCCAAGGCCACCAACCATTGCGTAGTTTGATATTTTCTTAATATGATTTCTTTTTTTCAATTAATAGTCCTTTTATACATATTTATAATATAAAATATTTTTGCTTATACTACTGAATAATTGCTATAAATTAGATGAAGTCTAAGATATCTTCTCTTTAATTTTTATGACCATAATTGAAAATTTGGTAATTTTGCAACTGATTTTAAAATATCAGTTTTTGATACAATTCCTATTAAAATATCGTCTTGGGTTACTACAGGGATTGCAGTTAATTTAAAATCTACAATTACTTTTGCAACTCTTCTTATATCGCTTATTGGATCAGTAGTAATAAGTTCTGGTAAATATAGATCTTCAAGTTTTTTTTCTAAAATTACTCTTGCGTTATCAACGTCTTCTACTATAAGGTTTAGTATAAACTTTTTGTTTATTAAAGCCATTATTTTTTGATTTGAATCTATTATTGGAATTTGACTTATTTGATATTCGGTTAATTTATCGTAAGCATCTTGTAATGTGGCATTTTTTTCTATACAAATACATTCTTTTGTCATAATATCTTTTACATGAAACACTTGTTCTGTTGTATCAATATGTGCAATCTTTTTATATGCATTAATAGCTTCATTACTATTAGAAGAGTTTTTTTCTTTATTTGATGTTAAAAGTTCTTGAAATAAAGAATCATCATCGGGTTTCATCTCCGGTTTATCAGGAGCTTCAGTTTTTTTTATTTCATATAAATTATCAGCAGTACTTCTAAATCCAACACTACCATTTCTATATATAGCAAACATTTTCTTATGGCCTTTTTTAATATAAATAAATTATAGAATATGATAATTAATTTAATGAAGGGTTAATGATATATTCTTTAATAATTATCAAAATAGAAAAACTATTTAGTATATTAATCTAAAGAAATATTCCTTAGGTAGTCACTTATTTGTGGTAAATTATCCTCTCTACATACTAAACAAGTTGGAATATCAATAATATTTTTTTCAATCTTAGTTGTTTTAACCTTACTTAGATAACCGTATTTTTTGATAATTGATTTTGGTAATAAGGTATTTCCCATTCCTAGCTCAACACATGCCAGAATTACTTCAAAATTTGCAAGTTCTAAAGTTTCATAATCTTCAATTTCTAAATATTCATAATATTTTTTTAATCCATTAAAAAATGCACATACATTTTCATGTCCTATAATTGTATTATTAGACTTTTTCTTTTTTGATTCAACATATAATAATTCATTCTCAAATCTTTTTAATAAAGCTATTCCTTCATGTTTTGGTTCATTGTTTATAAAGGCTACATCTACTTTATATTCGAGGAGAAGTTGTTTAATAGCTACTGTATTATTTGTAACTAATTCAATTTTAGTACTTGGGTAATCATCATTTAATTTTTGTAAAAAAGGAATAAGTCTCATTTTTGTATTTGAATATGTTGAAGCTATAATGATTGAATCTTGTTTTTTGATATTTTTTAGTTGATTTTCTGCTTCTTTTACTTTATCCACGATTTCTGTAGCTAAAGGTAAAAGTTTTTCACCTTCTTTTGTTAGGATTACGCCTTTTGGAACTCTATGGAATATTTCAAAACCAAGGTTTTTCTCTAATTGTTTTATTCTAAGACTTACATTTGTTTGTGTAAACTTTAGTTTTTTTGCTCCTAAACTTATACTCTTTTTTTGTGCTACTGCTACAAAAACTTTTAGAAGATTTGAATCCATATAACTATCCTTTATATAATCAATAATTATGTATTATTTGACTTGAGCTAATTAATAGTAATATAATTATCCTTAATAAAAAGGAGTGATTATGGAAATTGAAAAAGTACTAAATATATTAAAAGAAGAAATTGTTCCTGCTCTAGGTTGTACTGAACCAATAGCTATTGCATATGTAAGTGCGAAAGCAAAACAAGTATTAGGAGTACTACCTAAAAGAGTCGATATTTATGTATCTGGAAATATGATAAAAAATGTTAAGTCTGTAATTATCCCAAATAGTGATGGAATGATTGGAATCGAAGCTGCAGTCGCTTTGGGTATTAGTGTTGGAAATAGTGATAAGGAATTAATGGTAATAAGTGCATTAGATAAAAATGATATTAAAAAAGCGCAAGATTATTTGAAAAATAATGAAATAAACGTTATTCACGACCATACTGATGTAAAACTTTATATAAAAGTTGAAGCTTTTTATGAAGATGATAGTTCTCTAGTTGAGATAAAACATTTTCATACAAATATTACAAGAATAGAAAAAAATGGAAAAGTTTTGGTAGATCAGATATGTAATGATTTTGATTTTAAAACTACAAGTGAAGATAGATCAGTTTTAAATATTAAATCTATTTATGATCTGGCAAAAGAAATTGATATAAAAAAAGTAGAAACTATTTTTGACCAAGTAATACAGTTAAATTCGAATATTGCAAAAGCTGGATTAAATGAAGAGTTTGGAGTAAATATAGGAAGCTTAATCCAAAAAAATATGAATGATGGAGTATATGGAAAAGATATAAGAAATAAATGTGTCTCTTTTGCTTCTGCTGGAAGTGATGCAAGAATGAGTGGATGTTCTTTACCTGTTATGACAACTAGTGGTAGTGGTAACCAAGGTATGGCAGCTTCTTTACCTATTATCAAATATTCTCAAGAGAAGAATTTATCAAAAGAGAAAATGATTAGGGGACTTGTATTTTCACATCTTGCAACAATACATTTAAAAACAAATGTAGGTAGGCTTTCTGCTTTTTGTGGAGTAATGTGTGCAACAAGTGCAGTAAGTGGAGCAATATCATTTTTAGAAAATGCAGACTATGAAACAGTAGCTAATTCGATAACAAATAGTTTGGGAAATATTTCAGGAATTATATGTGATGGAGCGAAGGCTTCATGTGCTACAAAAATTGCTACAGGTATTTATGCTGCATTTGATTCTTCTATGCTTGCTTTAAATAATAAGTATTTACATGGAGGAGAAGGAATTATTTCTTCAAATGTTGAAGAAACAATAAAAAACATAGGTATATTATCTAAATCTGGTATGAAGAAAACAGACGAAGTTATTTTAGATATTATGCAGTCATAAACTAATGTCAGAGAAGAATAGGGTGGGTACTATTCTTCTTTTAACGCTTTATTTATACTTTCAATATTTTTTTAAGAGAAGATATCAGCTGTTTGGTTTTTATACCACCCAACCGCATATTCGGCTTCTAAGGCTCTAAAACTTGCAGTGGCACCCATTGGACTAAGTCCTCCCGCACCTGCAACTTTTTTTATACCATCTTCATGTGCTTCATAAACTGCCGCAACAGTAATACCATAATTAGGAGCAACTAAACTATAACAAGTATTTGCTAATTTTGGAGGATTAACAACTGGTTTATTTTTAAGTAATCTTGTAATTTGAAGTGCAGCAACTTTCCCTTGAGAATTTGCTGAGAAACCTGATTTTGGCATTTTACTAGCAATTGAAGCATCCCCTATTACATGTACATCTTTAACAAGTCTTGATTCAAATGTTTTTGTATTAATTGGACACCAATCACCTTTAGTAAGACCTGAATCAAATGCTAACTTACCGGCTTTTTGTGACGGAATATAATTAAGAACATCAGCTTTTACAACTTCATCATCAGTTTCAATTTCTTTTTTCATAGGGTCTACTGAGATAACTTTACCACCAAATTCAGCACTTCTCCATTCAATCATATCACCATAAAGTTTTTCCCAACCTTCTTGGAATAGTCCTTGTTTAGAAAATTTATTTTTTTGGTCTAAAATGATAATTTTAGAGTTTGGTTTGTTATTCTTTAGATAATGTGCAACTAATGAAATTCTTTCATATGGTCCAGGAGGACATCTAAATGGATTTGCTGGAGCAACCATTACATAAGTTCCACCATCTTTCATTGCTTCAAGTTGATTTCTTAAAAGAGTAGTTTGAGCTCCTGCTTTATATGCATGAGGAGAATACATCTCTGAACCTTCTACATAACCCTTTTCATATTTGAAATCAATACCTGGTGATACTACTGCTTTATGGAATGGAATTACATCGCCATTTTCTAAAATAACAGTATGTGTTGCACCATCTACTTTAGCAACTTTTTCATGTATAACTTGAACTTTATATTTACTCTCTAAAGTTTTGTAATCATGTTTAATATATTCTATATCATTCATTCCTGCAATAACAGTATTTGCAAATGGACAAGTGTAGTAATTTTTATTTTGTTCAATTAAAATTACTTCTGTTTCTGGACTAAACTTTTTAATATATTTTGCAGCAGTTGCTCCTCCAAAACCACCACCAACTACAACAACTCTTTTCTTATCTTTTGGTAAAGTTGTAGTTACACTAGTTATACTACTACACGCAGCCAAAGAAAGTGCAAATGACCCTACAAGTATTTTATTGAAATTTCTTCTATTCATCATAATCTCACCCTCTATCTTTCAATTTTTGAAAAGTAGTAGCTAACTTGCTCTAACTCTGCATCTGAGAAACCTTTAACATGCTTTTGCATCATAGTTCCTTCTTTTTTACCATTTTTATAATCTAATAAAATAGAATACATGGTATTTTTACCCATACCTGCAATATATGGAGTTACTGCAACTGATTTCCCATCTGTTCCATGACATGATGCACACGACAAAGATAACATTTGACCTTGTAACTCATCATATTCTACGGCATAAGATAAACTGCATAAGCACACAAGTGCTGCAATTGTTTTTTTCATCTTCTCTCCCCTTTTTCATTAAAATTGTTTTATAATAAAATATTATATCTGTCTCTTATACACATCTCCGAGCCCACGAGACCAGAGAGGATCT
>CAJXPH010000012.1 GCA_913057765.1 uncultured Campylobacteraceae bacterium | reverse complement strand
AGATCTACACTATCCTCTTCGTCGGCAGCGTCAGATGTGTATAAGAGACAGTATATGATGTATCAATTTTAATAAAAAGTGAAATAATATGTATAATTTTGATGAAATTATTGATAGAAAAAATACTAGTTGTGTTAAATATGATGCTTTAGATGCTTATTTTGGTAAAGATGATCTTCAGCCTTTATGGGTTGCAGATATGGATTTTAAAACTCCAAAGGTAATAAACGATGCAATTATTAAAAGAGCTCAACATGGTATATATGGATATGCAAAAGCCAGTGAAAAAACTTTCTTCTTAGTTCAACAATGGATGAAAGAAAGACATAATTGGCAAATACAAACAAATTCGATTTCATTTGTCAATGGTGTTGTACCTGCATATTCTGCAACAATTGAAGCATTTAGTAACGAAGGTGATGAAATTATAGTTCAAACACCAGTTTATTTTCCATTATTTAAAAGTGTAAAAGAGAATAAAAGAATATTAGTTACAAATCCATTAAAAGAAGAGAATGGACATTATACAATGGATTTAGATGATTTAAAATCTAAAATTACTCCTAAAACAAAAATATTAGCCCTTTGTTCTCCTCATAATCCAGTTGGAAGGGTTTGGACAAAAGAAGAGCTAATTAAACTATCTGAGATTTGTATTAAAAACAATATTATTATCATTTCTGATGAAATCCATGCAGATATCGTATTTAAAAAATTCACCCCTCTTGCATCAATTTCAAAAGAAATTTCAGACATCACATTAACGCTAAATTCTCCTGGGAAAACATTTAATATTGCTGGATTAAATTGTGCATATGCAATCAGTGAAAATAAAAAGATTCTTGATACTTTCAATGAGATTATAAAAAAACGAGAGCTTAATTCTATTAATGTATTTGGATTTACAGCATTAGAATCAGCATATGAATTTGGTGAAAAATGGTTAGAAAGTTTATTACAGTATTTAAACTTAAATATAAAATTCACGAAACAATATTTAGAAAATAATAACTCAAAAATTATTTTTATAGAGCCAGAATCTACATATTTACTTTGGTTTAGCTTTAAAAATTATTCTATTTCACATGCAAAAGTAAAACAAAAGTTACTCGAGAATTCTAAAATAGCACTTAATGATGGTACCTCTTTTGGTACCGAAGGTAAGGGATTCTTTAGGCTTAATTGTGCTTTACCAAAAGTAAATCTAGAAAAAGCTTTGAGTAAAATAGTTACAGAATTCTAGAACTAAAAAAGAAGAGTATTACTATTCTTCTCAACTTAAAAATAATGTGTCACTTTAATATCACATATGACCATTTCGTAACTCATATTATTGTATAATCATCAAAACAATTAAATATATGGGATAGATTATGTCAACACATCTAATTCTTTCGTCTGTAATCTTTGTTTCAATTGCATTTATTTTAGTAGGAGTATTCTTACTAACTAAATACCTTGGACCAAATAAGAAAGACGACAAATTAAAAAACACAGTTTACGAAAGTGGTGTAACCAATCCAATTGGAAATACTAATATAAGATTCTCAGTTAAGTTCTACTTAGTAGCAATAGGATTCTTGTTATTTGATGTAGAAATTATTTTTATGTTCCCTTGGGCAATTAATATTTTAGAACTTGGATACGGTGGTCTTATTAAAATGTTCATATTTATTGGACTTCTTTTTGCAGGATTAATTTATATGTATAAGAAAAAGGCATTATCATGGGATTAGGCGCTGAAGCTAATTTAGGTGACTCAATAGTTACTACAAAACTTGACCAAGCAATTAACTGGGCAAGATCATATTCAATGTGGCCAATGGCATTTGGTACAGCATGTTGTGGTATTGAATTTATGTCAGTTGCAGCAGCAAAATATGACATTTCAAGATTTGGAGCAGAAGTTGTAAGATTCTCTCCAAGACAAGCAGATTTACTTATCGTAGCAGGAACAATCTCATACAAACAAGCTCCAGTTTTAAAGAAAATCTGGGACCAAATGTGTGAACCAAAATGGGTTATTTCTATGGGTGCATGTGCATCTTCTGGTGGTTTCTATGATAACTATACAACACTACAAGGGATAGATGAAGTTATTCCCGTAGATGAATATATAGCAGGTTGTCCTCCAAGACCTGAAGCTGTTTTAGATGCAATTATGAGAATTCAAGAGAAATCTTATGATGAATCAATTATTAAAGAAAGAGCTACAAATTTTAAGGGGATTTTAGATGCTTAAACCTGATATGCTAATTGATGCAAGTGAAATAAAATCAACAATATCAAGATTAAAAAATGAAGAAGACTACACACTTTTATTAGATGTTACGGCAATTGATTTTTCAGAATATCCAGACATTGTCCCTTCTAGATTTGCAGTAGTTTATATTTTAAGAACAAGTAATTTTAAAAAACATTTAACTATTAAAGCTTATGTTGATGATAATACTTTAGAAGTTGATTCGATTACTGATATATTCTTCGCTGCAGATTGGGGAGAAAGAGAAGTATTTGATCAATATGGTATTAGATTTAAAGGTCATCCAAACTTAAAAAGAATTCTTAATCACCATCAATTTGTTGGACACCCAATGAGAAAAGATTATGAAATCACAAAAGGTCAAATCTGTACAGAAACTGAAGATTTAATGGATGAGATGACTCCCCTACTTAAAAAGTATGGTTATAAAGATTCGGAATTAGAAGATTTAATGATGCTAAATGTTGGGCCATCACATCCTGCTTCTCATGGTACGATTAGGAATTTTGTGGCAATGGAAGGTGAAACAATTACTGCTTGTGTTACAGAAATTGGTTACTTACACAGAGGATTTGAAAAATCATGTGAAAACCATAGTTACTCTCAGGTTATTCCATATACTGATAGATTGAACTACTGTTCTGCAATGCTTAACAATATTGGTTATTCTAAAGCAGTTGAAGATATGTTAGGTATAGACATTACGCCAAGAGCAAAAATGATCAGAATAGTTATTGGTGAATTAAGTAGAATTACAGATCATATAGTTTGTAACGCTGCAAATATGGTTGACCTTGGTGGACTTACAAACTTCTGGTATATTTTTGCTCCAAGAGACAAAGCTTACGATTTATTTTCAAAATTAACAGGTGCTAGATTAACTAATTCATATACAAGAATTGGTGGATTAGAATATGATTTATACGATGGATTTGAAACTGATTTAGAAGATGTACTTAAAGATGTTGAAAAAGCTATCGAAGACTCATTATCTTTAGTTGAACATAATAGAATATTCCACGACAGAACGCAAGATGTTGGTGTTATAAAAGCTGACTTCGCACTTGATGCTGGAATTACTGGTGTTAACTTAAGAGCAGCAGGAGTTCCTTTTGACCTAAGAAAAGATGCTCCATATTATGGATATGAAAACTTTGATTTTGATGTAGTTATCGGTTCACAAGGAGATGTTTATGACAGATTCATGTGTAGATTTGAAGAGATGAGACAATCTATGAAAATTATTAGACAAGCGATGAAAGAAATGCCAGATGGTGAAATAAATGTTCAACATCCAGCAATTTTCTTACCATCTAAAAATGATGTTTATGGAAATATCGAAGGTTTAATGAATCAGTTTAAACTTACATTTGAAGGAATTAAAGTTCCTAAAGGTGAATTTTACTCTGCAACAGAAGCAGGAAATGGTGAATTAGGTTTTCATATTACAAGTGATGGAACAGGAACACCTTACAAAGTTAAATGTAGACCACCTTGTTATTATGCACTTGGTGCATATGCAAGAATTGTAGAAGGTAATATGTTAGCTGATGCTGTTGTTACGATGGCAAGTATGAACTTTATTGCAGGGGAGTTTGATAGATAATGAGTAAATTTATATATACAGAAGAAAAAGAAAAAGAGTTCCAAAGAATCGCAAAAAAATATCCAAAAATTGACGCGATGATGCTTCCTGCTTTATGGTTAGTTCAAGAGCAAGAAGGTTGGGTTAGCCCAGATGCAATGATTTTTGTTGCAGATAAATTAAATAAAACACCAATACAAGTATACGAATTTGCAACGTTTTATACAATGTTCAATTTAAAGCCAATTGGAACATACCATATCGAGCTTTGTAAAACTCTATCTTGTATGCTTATGGGTGCGCCAGAACTTAAAAAATTTATTAAAGAAACAATTGGTATTGAACCTGGTCAAACATCTGAAGATGGAAGATTCCATTTAAGTGAAGTTGAATGTCAAGGTGCTTGTGGTGGTGCTCCAATGATTGCGTTAAACCATACATATCATGAGAATCTAACTGTAGATAAATTAAAAACTATCATAGAAGGATGTAAATAATGGCTGCAGATATTGTAAAAATTGTAAGTAAAAAATTTGACATCCCAGATTCTCATAAATTAGAAGTTGCTTTAAAACATGGAGCATATGAATCTATTGATAAACTTTTTACTATGGATCCTGCTGATGTTACAGAAGAAGTATGTAAATCAGGTCTAAGAGGGAAAGGTGGTGGAGGTGCCGCTTGTGGACCAAAATGGAAACTTATGCCACCAGTAGATGAAAGACCTAGATACTTAATTTGTAATGGGGATGAATCAGAACCTGGAACTTTTAAAGATAGACAACTTTTTCAATACGATCCACACCTATTAATTGAAGGAATAATTTGTTCATCATATGCAATTGGTGCACATGAGTCATTTATTTATATTAGAGGTGAATATAAATTTTTTATTGATCAATTAAATAATGCCATTGAAGAAGCTTACGAAGCGGGAATCATTGGGCCAAAAGTTATGAATAAATATGATTATGCAATGGATATCACTGTACATAGAGGTGGTGGGGCATATATTTGTGGTGAAAAATCTGCCCTTATTGAATCAATTGAAGGTAAAAGAGGCCATCCAAGACTTAAACCTCATGGTAAAGAATGTGAATGGTTCTACGATATGCCAGCAACAGTTAACAATGTTGAAACAATTGCTTCAGTTCCAAATATAGTATTAAATGGTTATGAATCATATACAAAATATGGGACAGAGAAAGCTCCTGGAACAATGCTATTTGCAATGAGTGGTCCTGTTAAAAATCCGGGTGTTTATGAAATGCCTTATGGTAATAAAATGATAGATGTAATCAATGAAATCGGAGGGGGTATGAAAGACGGATTAAAGCTTAAAGCTGTAATCCCTGGTGGTGCATCATGCCCTATTTTAACCGCCGAAGAAGTTGAAAAAGCTTACTTAGATTATGAATCTATGTGGGATATTGGTTCAACATTAGGAACAGGAGGAATGATGATCATTCCAGAAGGTGTTTCTATGGTTGACGTGGCTAAAAACTTAATTGAATTTTATCACCATGAGTCTTGTGGACAATGTACACCTTGTAGAGAGGGTACGGGATGGATTGATAAAATTATCAAAAAAGTTTTAGATGGGGAAGGTTCTAGTGCTGACTTAGAAACAATTCTTGATGTTTGTGAAACTATGAATGGTAAAACTGTTTGTGTATTCGCGCCGGCTGTGAAAGACATCATCAAGAGTATTCTACAAAAGTACAGACATGAATTTGAAGCACAATTCAAAAACTAATTTAAAAAAGGAGAAAATATGGCGAAAAATACTTTTACGTTAACAGATAACAGAGATGGTAAATCATTTGAGTACGATATTATCAGTGGAACTAGAGGACCTGATGTAGTTGATATCAGATCTTTCTATAAAGATTCAGGTATGTTTACTTATGATCCTGGTTATACTTCTACTGCATCTTGTGATTCTAAAATCACTTTTATAGATGGAGAAAACTCTGAATTAAGACACAGAGGATATTTAATCCAAGATCTAGCAGGAAAACACTCATACATGGATGTTTGTTATCTTTTAATGAGAGGTAGACTTCCTAATGAAGAAGAGTCAAAAGGTTTCGACTTAGAAATTAGACATAGATCTTTCTTACACGAAGCAGTAATTAGAATTTTTGATGCAATGCCTGATGGTGCACACCCAATGGCAACACTTGGTGCGGCAACTATGTCTCTTGCAACTATCTATAAAGATCACGTAAGTTTAGAAGATGAAGATGCATTTAAAGAAATGAGAAGAAGAATTATTGCAAAAATGCCAACAATGGCGGCAATGGCTTATAGAAACTCTCTTGGTATTCCAATGATTTACCCAGATGTAGATAGATACTTCACTGAAAACTTCTTATACATGATGAGAGCATATCCTGGTGGAAAGATGAAAAATCTAGGAAATGGATTATCAGAAGATATTAAACAAGTAGAAGTTGATGCACTTGATGCAATCTTTACACTTCATGCTGATCACGAACAAAATGCATCTACAACTACAGTAAGAGCAGTTGGTTCAACTGAAGCACATCCATATGTATCTATTGCTTCAGGAATTGCTGCATTATGGGGTTCTGCTCATGGTGGTGCTAATGAAAAAGTGATGGATCAATTAAGATTAATTGGTGATGTTAAAAACGTACCAACTTATATTGCAAAAGCTAAAGATAGAAATGATCCATTTAGACTTATGGGATTCGGACATAGAGTTTATAAAAATAGAGATCCAAGAGCTGAATCATTAAGAGGTTTACAAAAACAATTAAGAGCTGAATTAAATCTTGATTCTGAACTTTTAGATATTGCTCAAGCAGTTGAAGAAGCAGCATTAGCTGACGATTACTTTAAAGATAGAGGGTTGTATCCAAATATTGACTTCTATTCAGGTGTAATTTTAACAGCTCTTAAAATTCCAGTAGAGATGTTTACACCAATCTTTGTTATAGGTAGAACAGTAGGATGGATTACTCAATGGTCTGAGTTAAAACAAGATCCAACTGCAAAAATTGCAAGACCTAGACAATTATATACAGGTAAATAAGAAAATTAAGCGGTCAAAAAAAGGAGATGACACAATATGAGTGAACTTGTTAAACTATCAATAAATGGGAATGAAGCTGAAGCGCAAAAGGGCAGTCTATTAATAGATGCCCTTATTGACAAAGAAGTTGATATTCCACATTTTTGCTATCACCAAGCGTTAGGAAAAGATGGAAACTGTAGAATGTGTATGGTTGAAATTGAAGGTCAAAAAAGACCACAAATTGCGTGTGATACTCCTATTAAAGAGGGAATGATTGTAAGAACAGTAGGTGAGAATATCGAAAAAGTGAGAAGAGATATTTTAGAACTTGAACTTATCAATCATCCTATTGACTGTCCTACATGTGATCAAGCAGGTGAATGTAAACTGCAAGATTACTATATGGAATCAGGTTTTTATGATTCTAGAGTAGAAGTTAGTAATAAAGTAACTGCAAGAAAAAGAGTTGAACTTGGAAGCAATGTAATGCTAGACCAAGAGAGATGTGTTCTTTGTACAAGATGTGTAAGATTCTGTTCAGATATTACAGGAACTAATGAATTAGGTGTTATAAACAGAGCTGACCACTCTACTATTGGTATATTCCCAGGAAGACCACTTGATAACCCTTATGCAATGAATGTAGTAGATTTATGTCCAGTTGGAGCACTTACATCTCAAGATTTTAGATTTAAACAAAGAGTATGGTTTTTAGAAACTTTTGATGCAATTTGTAATGGTTGTTCAAGAGGATGTAATATTACTGTAGACCATAGAAAAGAAAAATACAAAGATGATCAAATCTTTAGATTCAAACCTAGAGCTAACAAAGAAGTCAATGGTTGGTTTATGTGTGATGAGGGAAGATTATCGTACAAGAATGAAGCTGAAAATAGATTTGTTACTCCACTAATTAATAATACAGAAACTGTTTTTGATAACACTGTTACAAAAACATTTAAATTATTAACTGAAGAAAAAAATGTTTTATTTGTATTAGACCCAAGTTTATCACTTGAAGAAATGCAAAATACAAAAAATTTAGCAAAAGTATTAAATGCTAATATCACTGGTTATTCACCACAATATATTGATGAAAAATTCGGTGATGACTATTTAAAGAAAAATGATAGAAGTGCAAATAGAGCTGCATTTAAAGAATTAGAAATAAATGAAGATGAAAAAGAATTCAATTCATTTGTTGAACAATCATCATTGTTAGTTATTTTAGGTAATAGCTATTTTGATAATAACTTAAATTTATTAGAAGATAAAAAAGTAATAAGCTGTTTCTCTCATAAATGTGAAACTATAAATAAATCTGATGTTGCAATTCCAGTTGCATCGTTTTATGAAAAAAGTGGAACATATATAAATTTTGGAGGAACAAAACAAAAAGTAATTTCAAAAATGAAGAAAAATAGACCAATGGAGTCTATTACTTCAATTATAGAACACATTAAAACAATGGTAGATAAAGGTAATCTATGAGTACAGCTTCAATAGTAATTATTATTGTAAATATTATTCTTGCCAAAATCTTAGCAGTTGGAACAACTCCAATTATGGTTTGGTGGGAAAGAAGAGTTGCTGGTTTTATCCAAGATAGAACTGGTCCAAACAGATGTGATATTGGAGGAATTAGACTTGGTGGTTTAATTCAAGCAATTGCAGATATGTTAAAACTTATTTTTAAAGAGGATTTTACTCCTGCACATATTAAATACAAATTTCTATATACAATTGCACCAGCAATTGTATTTATAGCATCATTTTTAACATTTGCTGTTATTCCATTTGCTGATGACCTTGTTATTGATGGACAAAGTCACATGATGCAAGCAATTCCAACAACTCTAGGAATCATGTGGTTCTTAGCATTTGCTGGTCTTTCAGTATTTGGTATTATTTTAGGTGGATATTCATCTGAAAATAAGTATGGATTATTAGGTGGGATTAGAGCTTCTGCACAAGTTATTTCATATGAAGCTGCAATGGCACTATCAATTATATCTATACTATTAACTTATGGTTCTATTCATTTAGGTGATATGGTTCATGCACAAAGTGGAGTTATCTTTGGATTTATACCTGCATGGGGAATCTTTATGCAACCATTAGCGGCATTGATTTTTATTGTTACTGCATTTGCAGAAACTAATAGAACACCATTTGATATTGCTGAAGGTGAATCAGAAATTGTTGCAGGATATCATACTGAGTATTCAGCTATGAGATTTGGTCTTTTCCAAGTTGGTGAATACGCAGCTATGTCTGCATCATCAGCAATTATTGTAACACTATTCTTTGGTGGATATAACTTACCATGGATTGATACATCAACTTTACAAAATAATATGAGTATTGTTGCAATCGTGATATTGCTTATATTACCAATTCAAGCATACTTTTTAACTAAATGGATGAATAAAAACTATGATTGGATAGATAAAGACGATAAAAGACAAAGAGAAAAAAATATTCTAGTTAAAGGTTTTATTGGAATCACTGCCGTATTAATGATTGGTATGATTTTAATCTTAGTAACAGGATTAGGAGAAAATGGAACTAATATTGCAGTAACAATTATTCAAATTGGAACATTCCTAGTTAAATTCTTCATGATGAGTTTAGTATTTATCTGGATTAGATGGACATTGTTAAGATTTAGATATGACCAATTACAAATGTTAGGATGGAAAGTATTAATTCCATTATCTATTTTAAATATCGTAATCACAGCTATATTCGTTGTAGCAACAGGAAGTTAGTATGGGAATTAAAATTGTACCAAGACATGGAAAGTCTTTAAAAGATAGATTATATCTTCCAGCTATCTTTGGAGGGATGAAAACAACTTTCACTCACTTCAAAGAAAATTTAAGTGATGTATCAAAACTAAGAACTATGCAATATCCAGAGGTTCAACCTGATGATATTACAGATAGATATAGAGGTGTTCATCGTTTAACTAAATGGGAAGACGAAAGTGAAAAGTGTGTTGCATGTTATATGTGTGCAACAGCTTGTCCCGCACAATGTATTTTTATTGAAGCAGAAGAAAGATTTGATGAAGTAGCAGAAAAAAGACCAAAAGAGTTTAAAATTGACTTACTTGAGTGTGTATTCTGTGGATATTGTGTTGAAGCTTGTCCTTGTGATGCTATTAGAATGGATACAGGTATCTTTAGTTTTACTGCAAGTAAAAGAGAAGATTTTGTATTAGATAAAAAACATTTAATGGGAAATGAACGTTCAAAGGATTTTAATGATGAGTAATATAATTTTTATTGCCCTTAGTTTTTTAGCAATAACGGGTGGAGTTATGATGTTGGTGTATAAAAACCCAATGTATTCAGCACTTGGATTATTAGTATCAATATTAGCTGTAGCAGGTCTTTTTGCACTTTTAAATGCAACCTTCCTTTTCATGGTTCAAATTATTGTATATGCAGGTGCTATTATGACACTGATTCTATTTTTACTTATGTTTCTTAACATTAAAGAAGAGAATCTTCCAAAAGAACCTAGAAAATATTTTTTAATCGGTATTGGTGCTTTAATTATGATCCCTTTTAATATTGTTATATTAAAAGCCGTTTCAAATTTACCAAATTCAGATATGAGTATTATAGAAAGTGATTTCGGGGATATTAAACCAATTGGACTTCAATTATACAACGATTGGATTTTACCATTTGAATTAGTATCAATTTTATTACTAGTTGCACTTATAGGTTCAATAGTATTAGCAAAAAGAAAAAATACAAATAAGGAGAATTCATGATTAGTTTAACATCATATGCTTTTGTTTCTATGATTCTTTTTTCTATTGGAGTTATAGGAGTTATTGCAAGAAGAAATATCTTCGTTATTTACATGTCAATAGAATTGATGTTAAATGGAGTTAACTTATTTCTTGTAACATTTGCAAGATATCATTTTAATATGGATCCACAAATTGTGACAGTTATGGTAATTTCTATTGCTGCTGCGGAAGCTGCAATTTTTCTTTCAGTAATTATTCTTTTATACCGGTCTAAGAGATCACTTGATACAGATATCTTTACTACACTAACACAAGGAGAGAAAGCATGATGGATACTTCACTGTTAGTATGGATTATTTTAGCTCCTTTACTTGGTGCTATTTTCAATGGTGGACTTTACTTTTACCATATTAAGAAAAAACCTGTTCCAGAATTAGTATTCTCAATTATTGGAACTGGAACTCCCCTTCTTGCATTTTTAATTACATTAAGCCTATTTTTAAATATGGTAGAAGATGGGATCACATATAAACAAGTTTTATTTACTTGGTTAAGTATTGATAGTTTAAACATCGCAATGGGATTTTTAGGTGATAACTTAGCAATATTCATGTCTATGTTTGTAACTTTTGTTGGATGGTTAATCCATATCTATGCAATTGGTTATATGACAGGAGATAACGGATTCGGTAAATTCTTTGCTTATTTCAATTTATTCTTAGCATCAATGTTAATATTAGTTCTTGCAGATAATCCAATTATTATGTTTATTGGATGGGAAGGTGTTGGAGTTTGTTCATACTTACTAATTGCATTTTATTACAATAATAAAGATAACGTAATTGCTGGTAACAAAGCATTCATTGCAAATAGAGTTGGTGACTTCGGATTTCTATTAGGAATTATTACATTATTCTTTGCGTTAGGAGAAGTTGACTTAAACTTTACGTCACTAGAAGCAAATATTAGTAATGCAGATAATGGATTATTATTATTGTCAGGATTCTTACTATTTGTTGGAGCTATGGGGAAATCAGCACAGATTCCATTATATGTATGGCTTCCAGATGCAATGGCAGGACCTACTCCAATTTCAGCACTTATCCATGCAGCTACAATGGTAACAGCAGGTGTTTATATGGTTTCGAGATTCCACTTTTTATACTCAGGTATAGAGGAAATTGGAATATTTATTGCATATATAGGTGCATTTTCTGCTCTTTTTGCCGCAATCATAGCAACAAGACAAACTGATATTAAAAAAATTCTTGCATATTCAACTATGTCTCAATTAGGTTATATGTTTATAGCAGTTGGACTTGGTTTTTATAGTTCAGGACTTTTCCATGTATTTACACATGCATTCTTTAAAGCAATGCTGTTCATGGGTGCAGGTGGTATGATCATTGCCTTACATCATGAGCAAAATATTTTTAAAATGGCACAACATAGAGCTTCATTACCAATTATCAAAGTTACATTTTTTATTGGTGTTTTAGCTATTTCGGGTGTTCCATTCCTTTCTGGTTTCTTCTCAAAAGATGCAATTTTAGCAGCAGCATTCCAAGAAGGTCAATATTTAATCTGGATTATTGCAATGTTTACTGCATTCTTAACAGCATTTTATATGTTTAGAATGTTCTTTATTCTATTTATTGCACCAAACAAACACTTAGCAAACTACGTGTACACATCAAAAACTATTACATTCCCACTTGTAATACTTGCAATTGGAGCAATTGCAGCTGGGTATTTAAATTTACCAGCAGTGCTTGGTGGAGAACATTTAGTCGATACTTGGTTAGCTAAGTTAAATTCAACAGAAATCCACATGTCACATTTAACAGAATGGATTTTAATGATTTTGTCTGTTGCTGTTGCATTTACAGGAATTGTTGTTGCATACAGAAAATACTCTCAATTTGATGTATTTAAACCAGAAGAAGAGACTGGATTAATTGGAAATAAATTCTATGTTGATGAATTATATGACATTATATTTGTTCAGTTTTCTAAAAAAGTTTCAGTATTTATTGATAAAACTGTTGATGAAAAAATCATTGATGGGTTTATTATGGGAACTTGTAGCCAATTTATTTCATTTGGTAAAAAAGTTGCATCATTACAAAATGCAAACGTAAGATTTTACGCAACATTCATGCTAGTTGGGATGAGTTGTGTATTTGTTTATTTATATATTTCTTTAGGACTATAAGATGAGTGCAAATATTTTATCATTTATTATCTTTTTACCGGCAATAGTTGCATTTGGTTTAATGATTACTACAAAACACGTAGAGACAGTTAGAAATATCGCATTTTTAACTACAACAATTATATTAGCTCTTGTACTAAAAATTTATATCGATTTTGAACCAAGTGCAGGTATGCAATTTGTTACAAACGTACCTTGGATTTCTTCATATGGTATTAATTACTACATAGGTGTTGATGGTTTTTCTTTAACAATCTTAATGATGATTGCTCTTTTAATTCCAACAGCTTACCTTTTATTATGGGAAGGTAGAACAAAAGGCTACTGGATTAATATGCTTCTTGTTCAAACAGGTGTTACAGGTACATTATTAGCACTTGATGTAATTTTATTCTACTTCTTCTGGGAAGTTATGCTTTTACCAATTTTTATCATGATTGGTATCTATGGTTTTGGAGATAAAATCTTTACAACTATTAAAGTTACTATTTATACAATGGCTGGATCTTTATTAATGTTCATTGCTATTTTATATCTTGGGGTTGCATACCATAATGAATTTGGTACTTGGTCATTTCAATATGATAGTTTAACTCAAATCACATCGTTAACTTATAGTGAAAGAATATGGTTATTTTTAGCATTTCTTTCAGCATTTGCTATTAAAATCCCAATTTTTCCATTACATACTTGGATTATGGAAACATATAAAAATGCTCCTACAGGTGCAGTTTTTTTATTATCTTCTATTATGGCAAAACTAGGGGTTTATGCAATTGTAAGATTTTTAATTCCTATATTCCCTGAGATTTATATTGAATTCTCAACGTGGTTTGTATCAATTGGTCTATTTGGGCTTGTATACTTTGGAATTGCAGCACTTATGCAAGATGACATTAAAAGAATGTTTGCATACTCTTCAGCATCACATTTAAGTTTTATTGCAGCAGGTATCTTCTCACTTAATGCCTTTGGTATTAATGGTGCATTATATTTAATTATTGCGCATGCAATTGCAACTGGAGCATTATTCTTATTAGTTGGACTAATTCATGATGAAACAGGTTATAAAACAATTAAAGATTTAGGTGGGCTTGCAAAAGGTGCTCCTATTTTTACAACAATTTTTGCAATTATGCTTTTTGCAAATGTTGGATTACCAGGAACAAATGGTTTTGTCTCTGAATTATTAATTATTTTTGGAATTTATGAATTTAATCATACTTTAGGATATATATCGGCAATAACAGTTGTTATTGGTGCATCATATATGTTATGGATGTTCCAAAGAGCTATTCTACAAGATAGAGAAGGTGAAGCTTTAAAATTTAGAGACTTAAAGATTAAAGAAATAGTTGGTTTAACACCTTGGGTTATACTAGTATTCGTTATGGGTATTTATCCAGATATTTTCATAGACAAATTTGAACCAACAGTTACTCATTATTTAAATGATATTTTACAAATTGGAGCAACAAAATGAGTGAAATGATACATATATTACCCGCTGTATTAATATTAATATCAGCAGTAGGTCTAATGTTCATGAGTATGTACGAAGGAAAGTTTAGTACAAAAACATATATTACTGTATCTTCAATAGTATTAGTTCTTGCACTAATTTTATGCTTCATTCCATTTGGAGAATTGTATTCAGTAAGACCTTATGCCTCAATATTTAATGATGTTGTTATATTTGATACTTTTTCAAACTTTTTTAATATCTTACTTATTCTTGGTACTTTATTAACACTGTTAATTGGTGAACACTATTTTCAAGCTAGATCATATTTTAAGGGTGAGTTTTTCTCAATCTTAATGTTTGCACTTTTTGGAATGATGTTATTAGCAAATGCAAACGAATTAGTAACTGCATTTATTGCATTAGAGATTGCTTCATTCTCAGTTTATATTATGGTTGGATATAACTCAGAAGATAGTAAAAGAGTTGAAGCAATATTCAAATATTTAGTTCTAGGTTCTTTTATTGGTGCCTTTTATCTATTAGGTGTTGTTTTAGTTTATGGAGCTACTCAAACTACAAACTTAACTGAAATTGCAACATTTGTGTCAAGTCACGGAAACTCTGATTTAACACTTGTATATATTGGATTTACATTAATTTTATTTACTTTTCTATTTAAAGTTGCAGCTTTCCCATTCCAATCATGGGTTTTAGATGTCTATCGTGGTGCACCAATGATTGTTACTGCATACATGGCTTCTACATTCAAAATTGCAATTTTCTCATTCTTTTTAAGAGCTATATTACAAGATTTACAGCCAATGATTGATTTCTGGGATTCAATTATTTATGTTATTACAGTTTTTACTTTAGTATTTGGTACTTGGTTAGCAGTTACACAAAATATTGTAAAAAGAATGTTAGCAGCATCATCAATAGTTCATACAGGATATTTACTATTAGCATTTATATCTTTAGGTCAAAACATTCATAGTGCATATGCAACTGTATTTTATTTAATTGCATATTTATTATCTGCTCTTGGTTCTTTTGGTATTATTTCACATATTATTTCTGAAACAAAAGTAAGAGTAACATATGATGACTTTAAAGGTTTAGCGAAAGAAAGACCTTTTTTAGCAGCAATGATGACAATATTCCTTTTTTCACTAGCAGGAATTCCTTCTACAATAGGATTCATTGGTAAATTCTATGTATTTACTGAAGCTATTAATGCAGGATATGCAGCATTAGCAATTTTAGCAATTATCGCTACATTTGTTTCTGTATATTATTACTTTAAATTAATTGCAATGATGTACTTCTATCCAACAAAAGAAGAATGTCTTGTAAATGATTTTAATGATAAAAGAATTTCAACTTATGCAATTGCATTTTTAGCAATCATTACTGTATTAGGTGGTGTTGGTAGTGCTATTGTATTCTTTATTCCAATATTAAATATTGATACTCTAATCAATATTACACAAATGTCAATTCAATCATTATTTTTAAAATAGTTGTTGAGTTGATTAGTAACATATGTGCATAATATTTTAAAATTAAACATATATCACACATATCTTCAAAAGCCCTAGTAATAGGGCTTTTCTATTTTCCAATTGTACATCACGCACAACAATTGTACATAACTTTTACATAAAAACACTCTCCCTTATAAGCAGTTTTTCGCTATACTCTTGCTATTAAATTCATAAACAAATTCATAGGAAAGGATGTCAAATGAGTGACCTAATAGAAGGTTATTTAGGTGAGACTGTAGAAAGAAAAAAGAGTAGGATGCCAGCAAAGCTTGATTATATTCAAAGTGCAACGGGACTATTTCTAGGTCTTTTTATGTGGGGACATATGTTATTAGTATCGTCTATTTTAATTAGTAAAGATTTTATGTACGGGGTTACAAAACTTCTTGAAGCTAGTTTTATATTCGATGGAGGAAGTCCAATTTTAGTATCTATTGTTGCATTCGTAATATTTGTAATATTTATTACACATGCTGCAATGGGGATGAGAAAACTTCCAGGTAACTTTAAACAGTACCAAGTAATGAAAGCACATGCAGATAACATGGATCATGAAGATACTAAACTTTGGTTTATTCAAGCATTCACTGGTTTTGCAATGTTCTTCTTAGGTTCAATTCACTTATACATCATTATGACAAATTCTGATGCTATTGGTCCTTATGCTTCTGCAGATAGAGTTTGGTCTGAGTGGATGTGGCCATTATACATTCTATTATTATTAGCTGTTGAATTTCATGGAACAATTGGTCTATATAGATTAGCCGTTAAATGGGGATGGTTTGATGGTAAGGATCCTAAAGCTGCAAGAATTAAACTTAAAAAATGGAAAAAAGCATTAACTTACTTCTTCTTAATTTTAGGATTTACTACACTTGCTGCATATATGAAAATTGGTATGGATCACGCTGATAAACAAGGTGAAAGATATACTCCTACAGCACAAGTTATGGAATATAAAATTAATAATGGGAGAATTGCGTAATGAAAATTAATTATTGTGATGCACTAGTTATTGGTGGAGGACTTGCTGGTTTAAGAGCTGGAGTTGCTGCACAGAAAAAAGGATTAAGTACTGTCGTTTTATCATTAGTTCCTGTTAAAAGATCTCATAGTGCTGCTGCACAAGGTGGGATGCAAGCATCTTTAGGTAACTCTAAAATGTCTGATGGAGATAATGAAGATATGCACTTCGCAGATACTGTAAAAGGTTCTGACTGGGGATGTGATCAAGATGTTGCAAGAATGTTTGTACATACTGCACCAAAAGCAATTAGAGAATTAGCATCTTGGGGTGTACCTTGGACTAGAGTTAGAGAAGGTGCTAGAGAAGCAGTTATCAATGCTAAGAAAACTACTATTACTGAAGATGCAGATAGACATGGGTTAATTATGTCAAGAGACTTTGGTGGTACTAAAAAATGGCGAACATGTTATACAGCAGATGCAACTGGACATACAATGTTATTTGGTGTTGCAAATGAAGCACTAAAAATTGATGTTGATATTAGAGATAGAAAAGAAGCTTTATCATTAATCCACGAAGGTGGTAGATGTTATGGTTCAATCGTTAGAGATTTAATTACTGGTGAATTAGAAGCTTACGTTGCTAAAGGTACATGTATTGCAACTGGTGGATATGGTAGAGTATTTAAACAAACTACAAATGCTGTAATTTGTGAAGGTATAGGAGCTGCTATTGCACTTGAAACTGGTGTGGCAACACTTGGGAATATGGAAGCTGTTCAATTTCACCCAACACCAATTGTACCATCAGGTATTTTATTAACTGAAGGTTGTAGAGGAGATGGGGGAATTTTAAGAGACGTTGATGGTCATAGATTTATGCCAGATTACGAACCTGAGAAAAAAGAACTTGCTTCAAGAGACGTTGTATCAAGAAGAATGATTGAGCACATTAGAAATGGGAAAGGTGTACCTTCTCCATATGGTGATCACATTTGGTTAGATATCTCAATTTTAGGTAGAGAACATATTGAAAAGAACTTAAGAGACGTTCAAGAAATTTGTCAAATCTTTAATGGTATTGATCCAGCTGACGAAGGTAAAAAAGGTTGGGCTCCTGTTCTTCCTATGCAACATTACTCAATGGGTGGAATTAGAACTAAACCAACTGGTGAATCTCAAAACTTAAGTGGATTATTCTCTTGTGGCGAAGCAGCTTGTTGGGATATGCACGGATTTAATAGACTTGGTGGAAACTCAGTATCTGAAACAGTTGTAGCAGGTATGATTATTGGTAACTATTTTGCAGACTATTGTTTAGAAAATGATGTAACTATTGCTACATCAACTGTTCAAAAAGCTCTTGATAAACAAGATACATATTTAGATGAAATTTTAGCATACAATGGAACTGAAGACATTTTCAGAATCAAGAATAAAATGCAAAATCTAATGGACAATAAAGTTGGTATTTTTAGAGATGGTACAGGTCTTGCAGAAGCGGTTGATGAATTAGAAGAATTATTAAAGAAAACAAAACAAATCAATGTTAAATCTAAAGAAAGAGTTGGTAACCCTGAATTAGAAGAAGCATATAGAGTTCCAAGAATGCTTAAAATTGCACTTTGTGTAGCTAAAGGTGGAAGAGAAAGAACTGAATCTAGAGGTGCTCACTATAGAGAAGATTACCTAAAAAGAGATGATGCGAACTGGTTAAGTAGAACATTAACTTCTTGGCCAAGTGAAGATGATACGCAACCTACAATTACATACGAACAGTTAGATATTATGACAATGGAAATGCCTCCAGCATTTAGAGGTTATGGTGCTAAAGGTATGATTATAGAAAATGAACTATCATCAAAAAGACAAGAAGAAGTAGATGCCATTGTAGAAAAAATGGAAGCAGAAGGAAAAGATAGACACGAGATCCAAGATGCATTAATGCCGTTTGTTTTACCAATGAACTATAAAGAGAAAAATGAAAGAGCAGGAGATAAGTAATGAGTGTAGAAAAAGGTAGAGAAATAACTATATCAGTACTTAAGTTTAATCCAAGATCTAAGGTTTCTAAACCTCATTACGTGGATTATAAATTAGAAGAGACTCCAGGTATGACTCTTTTCATTGCACTAATGAAAATCAGAGAAGAAATGGATGCAGATTTATCTTTTGACTTTGTATGTCGAGCGGGAATCTGTGGTTCTTGTGGGATGGTTGTAAATGGTAAACCAGCCCTTGCTTGTAGAACACTTATTGCTAATTACCCTGAAGGGAAATTAACACTTCTTCCAATGCCAGCATTTGAATTAATCAAAGATTTATCAATTAATACTGGTAAATGGATGGACGATATGTCGAAAAAAGTTGAATCATGGATTGTTAGCAATGGTGAAGAAACTGATATCTCAAAAATGGAAGAAAGAGTTGATCCAGATATTGCTGACCAAACATTTGAATTAGATAGATGTATTGAGTGTGGTATTTGTGTTGCTTCTTGTGGTACAAAACTTATGAGACCTGATTTTATTGGGCCAGTTGGACTTAATAGAGTTGCAAGATTCGAAGTTGACCCACACGATACAAGAACTGCCGAGGATTTCTATGAATTAATCGGTGATGATGATGGAATCTTTGGATGTATGTCTTTACTAGCTTGTGAAGATCATTGTCCAAAACACTTACCATTACAAAATAAAATTGCTTACTTAAGAAGAAAACTAGTAGCACTTAGATAATTTATATGAGAGGATATTCCTCTCATATAGTACAAGTATAAAAAGTTAATTACCTACTCAATAGAGAGATAGGTGATTAACTTTTTGTATTTTAGGACTATAGAAACTAATTTATTTTTTTTATATTTATTTAAAATACAACTTCAAAAATTGGAGGTACTCCTTTGAGTTTGGCTAATGATTATTTTTTATTATATCACGGAAGTGTTGTAGAACGAACTACAACTTATGGAACAACACAGAATAAAGATAAAGAAGATTTCTTTGACATTGCAGCATTAGCATTATGTGCAACAAGAAAAGATTATGAAAGATTTATCACTTTAAATAGTTTTAAAAATTTAATTTCAAAAATAACAAATAAAGAAGTTAAGAATCTAGAAGAATTACACCAGTTGCAATATTGCATTATTGAAACTATTGGAGTTAATACCCAAGATGAAGATATATCAAAAATTCATAAAAGTTTTGAATATCTTAAAAAAGAAAATATACTTGCTGATTCTGAATATAAAAGGTTAATATCACTTTTTGACCCTGAAGAATTAACTACTAATGACGAAATTGAAGTCAAAGATAATATACAAATTAATAACAATAAACCATTTAAAGAAGCAAAAATAGAGTTAGATGATTTAGTAAATGAATTACAAGACATATTTAATTCAAAAGATTTTATAGAAGAACTAATAGAAACATCAAATTATTTAGCTAATCAAAAATTCTCTATAGGAATTACTGGTGTTATGAATGCCGGAAAATCTACTATGCTTAATGCTTTAATGGGACAAGAAATACTTGGAAGTGCAGTTGTACCTGAAACTGCAAATTTAACAATTGTAAAATATGGAAAACCTGAAGCAAATGTCTTTTACTGGAACAAAGATGAATGGAATAGAATTGAAAATACAGCAAAAGAAATTGATTCTATAAAAGAGTTTGTTAACGAAACAAAAAAGATCTTTGGTGAAGAGTTAACAAACTTAATTAAAGAAGAATCTCATAGTGAAAAAGTTGATATCAACAATCTTGCAGCCTACACATCAGCAGAAGCAAGTGGCAAAAAATGTAATTTAGTTAAGTATGTTGAGTTAAAATCTGACTTAAATTTTCTTTCAGATGGTATAGAAATAGTTGATACACCGGGATTAGATGACCCTGTTATTCAAAGAGAAGAGATTACAAAAGAGTATTTATCACAATGTGATTTAATGCTTCATTTAATGAATGTATCTCAAAGTGCTACATTAAAAGATATTGAGTTTATAATTGATGCCCTACTTTATCAAAACATTACAAAGCTACTTGTTGTAATTACAAGAGCAGATACTGTTTCAAATGAGCAACTAGAAGAAGTAATTAACTATACAAAATCTTCTATTGAAAGACAATTAAAAGCACAAAATAAAGATAGTAAACTTGACTACATTTTAAATAGTATTAAATTTATTCCAATTTCCGGGAAAATGGCGCTTCTACATAGGACAGGTAAAAGTAAAGAAGCAATTGATGCAGGATATAATTTAGAAGATACAGGTATCTTAGAAATTGAGGAATATCTTGATGAAACACTTTTTGGAAATGATTCTTCAAAATCCGATTTAATTATAAAAGGTGCAAAAGCTCAATTAGTCAAAACAATAGGAAAAGAATTAAAATCTTTTAATTATGAATTAATTTTGTTATCAAAATCAAAAGAAGAATTAGAAGCTGATTTAGAAGATTTCAATAAGAAAAAAGATACAAATGAAAAAATCTTTACAGTTATGAGTGAAGATATAAATATATATAAAAATGATGCAAAAAATTATATTGAAACATTAGAAACTTTTTTAAGTACAGAACTTATTGATTTACAAAATATAATTAAACAAAGAGTTTTTTCAGATGTTAAATACTCTTTTGAAAAAACTAAGAAAAAGCCAGAGAGTTCGAGAATAAAAACTATTGTTGAAACTGCAATTAAAGATGGGATTATTGATATAATTAGAGATTATAGATATAAATTTATTAAGAAATCTCAAAATATTGGTGAGATATGTGAACAGAAGTATCAAGACTTAGGATTTATAATTGGTCATAAAAATGACAATTTTGATGCTAGAGGTTTTTTCCAAGATGACTTTAAAGCAGGATTCTTAACTTCATCAAATGATGTATTAATTTCAAAAATAGTAAATGAAGTATCAAAAAGTAAAGCAAATAAACTTCCAGAACTTGATAGAAATATTGAACTCTTTATAAAAGAGGAATTTAATCCTATTGAAAAAAACATAAAAGAAAAAGCCAATTCTATATCTGCTATTTTAATAGAAAACTTTTTTAAAGAACTAGCTGAACCATTACAAGTATTTGAGCATAAATTGAAAAAAGATGAAAAATCATTACAAGACAGAATCTCTACATTTGAAGAAAATGAAGCAAATAAAGATGAAATGACAATAAAAATCCATAAAAAGATAAAAAAACTTGAATTAATTAACAAAGGACTTAAACTATGAGTATTTTAAGTAGTTTTGTAAAAGAATATAATGATAAATTTGTTCAAAAAGAAGAAGAATTCGAGAAAGGTTTAGTTGGAGATATAAAAAGAGTAAGTGCAAAATTATTAGATAATAAATTCTATCCTTCTATGCAATTAAAGTCTATTTTAGATAAACAAATTAGACGTGCAAGATATCCAATGGAAGTTGCAATTACAGGACAATTTTCATCTGGTAAATCTACATTTTTAAATGCCCTACTTTCAAGAAATATTTTACCAACAGGAATTACACCTGTTACATCAAAAGTAAATTTCATTAACTATGGAGAAGAATATAAATTAAAAATTACTTATTATTCTGGAGCACAAGAATATGCGCCAATAGAAGCAATTTCAGATTTTACCGACCAAAGACAAAATGAAATGCAAGATATTAAATATCTTACACTTTATGCACCAATGGATATTTTAAAAGATATATCATTTGTTGATACACCAGGGCTTAATTCACAGTCTCAAAGTGATACAGATACGACAAGAAATGTTTTAAGAGATGTTGGAGGAATCATATGGTTAACACTAATTGATAATGCTGGGAAAATGTCTGAAGCAGAAGTTTTAGAAGAATACTTAGAACATTTCAAAAATAAATCTTTATGTGTACTAAATCAAAAAGATAAATTCAATCAAGAACAAATAGATACAACAACTAAATATGTAAGTGAAAAATTCGCCCAATATTTTTCACAAGTCACACCTATATCAGCAAAAATGGCATTAGAATCAAGAGCACACCATCAAGATGTTTTAATAAAAGACAAACAAGATAAACTTTTACGAAATATAAGAAGTTCACTAAGTGGTAATGTTGCTTCCATTACAAAAGATTTTGATAACTACTATAAAGAAGTAGATGAGATAAATAACCTAGATACATCCAATAATGATAAAATATTCGAAGAATCAAACATACAAGAAGTTCTAAATTTTATTGAAAATACATTGCGACCACAAGCTGAAGAATCAAAAGAATTTGCAATTAAAAAAGATTTAAAAGGTATTTGTGACATTTTAGTAAAAGAAAATGAAACAATTATTGGAGTATATAACTCTTTATGCGAAATCTTAAAAAATTCAGAAGAAGATATCTTAGCTGACTTTGAAAATATTCATAAAACTTACTCAAAAGAGTTATTTGGAATATATAACTCTTTAGAAGCTATTATGGAAAAAATGTCTCATGAAACATATAAAAGTATCAAAAAACAAAAAGCGCATAGATTTGAAAAAAAAGGTGGATTTTTAAGTAAAGACAACTTTGAAAAAATCGAATATGACACATATTGGATTGATTCTGATAATGTATATAAAAACCTATTTTACGATGACCAAACAGTTGACAAAATGTTTAAACGCGCGATTAAACAATTAAAAGAAATAGAGATAAATGCAGATGAAGCATTTAGAAATGTATATAGAGACATTAAAAATAAAGTGAACAGATGGCAAGAACCTTATGAACTTATAAAAAAACATAGAGAAATTGCATCTGATACAGAATTTTCAACAACGAGACATTTTGCTGCAAAAGCATATGAAAATGTCTTAAAACAATATCATAGAGCAATTTTAGAAAATATCTCTGCACTTAGAAAAAAGTTTGCATATTTTAATGGTGCCTTATCTTATTCATATATTCAAACAACACAAGCTACTATCGCACACTTCGAACAACAAATAGCAGAATCTGTTTTATTATACGAGAAAGAACCGACTAGATTCACAGTTTATCACCCAAGAGAAGATGAAATTCTTACAAAATTAAAAGCAAATTTTGGATTTGAGAAAATTGAAGACTTTTTAACATCAAAAAGAAACTATTTATATAAAGTTGTTAAATATTCTAAGACCTGTCTCTTATACACATCTGACGCTGCCGACGAAGAGGATA
>CAJXPH010000011.1 GCA_913057765.1 uncultured Campylobacteraceae bacterium | reverse complement strand
TTGTAACATAGTATTTCCAAAAAAGATATTTATCTGTTAATTTTTTATCTTTTGTTTTTGAGATTGCATTTTCCAAATACTTGTACGCATTATTCAAATTATTGGCATTTAAAGCATTTAAAGCTAATAAAAAAGATGAATTATGACTTAATTCTGAATCTTCTATTTCAAGTAAATAATTATGAACTTTTGTTAATTTTGCATTAGTTAAAGAAATAGATACAAATTTGTCAAATTTTTTCTTATCTGCAAAAATTTTGGAAAAAGTTCTTTTTGGCAGTTTATAATTAAAATATCTAGTTCTAAAATTATTATCTACATTTAGGTAAATATTATAAAAATCATCTTTTTTTGATATTATTAGTTTTGTAAAAGGAATTGAAGAAGATATAACTTTTAGTTTTTTCGCAAAAACAGGATACTTGGTTTTTGTTTTTTGCATAATTAAATCAATATCAATTGAAGAGAGAGTTGTTGCTTCATTTAATGATAAACCTATAACAATACAATCTGCATATGAATCAACTAAATATCTAGTATCCATATTCATACATTGTGAAACAGCAAGAGTTTCATCGTGTTTAAAACTTTTTGCAAAGTTGAAAAACATTTCATTTGTTAAATTATCAACCAAGGCTAAAACTTTTAAGGAATCATCAGGAGAAATTGCCTCTTGTAAGTATTCATTTATATAAAAATCTCTTTTTATGCCTTTTTCTAAAGTTAGAAGCCAATCAAAAGTAATTTTTGGTTGAGCCTCTTCTTTATTAATTTCTTGAGCATTTAATATGAGTATAAAAGTTAATAGAAGAAAAAAGTGCTTCATTAAAAATTACATTCCTATAAATAATCTTCCTAAAAATGTTTCAAGGAAAATTAATGTAAATATCACAATTAACGGAGCTAGATCCATTCCTCCAAATACTGTAGGAATAAATCTTCTAACAAAGGCATAAGCAGGTTCTGTTAACCTATATAGCATTTGCACAATCGGGTTATATGGGTCTGGTTTAACCCAAGATAATAGGGCAGAAATAATAATCACCCATTTATATAATGAAACAACTGCAAGAATAACAGTAAATATTGAACCTAGAAATGCATCTATCATTTTACAATCTCCCCAAGGTAGTTTTTAATTAAAGGATAAATATCAGAAATATTTGGACCTTCTACTCTTCCTGTTAAAATACATTTTAATGGTTTAAGTAATGACTCTTCTTTTAAACCAGTTTTTTCAGTAACATATTTTTTTAGTTCATTAAAATCATCAAAGAAAGGTGCGTCCTGCATAGAAAGTTTTAATTCAACAAACTCATTTTCAAAGCCTTCACAAATAGATTTCGCTGTAAATATTGGTTCTATTTTTGATTTTATTTCTTTTATTGTACTTGCTTCTTCTAAAAAAATCTTTCCCAGTTTCCCAATATCAGTATCTGCAAATCCTAAAATCTTTGATAACCTCATATCATCAATAAGAGCTAGATGTTTTCTATTTATAAGCCTTAATTCCCCAATATCAAATTTAACAGCATCTTTTGAAAGATTTTTAATATCAAACCATTCAATAGCTTCTTCTAGAGTAAAAACTTCACTTGGAGTTTTATTCCCTAATAGTACAAGATAATTAGCAATTGCACTTGGTAAAAAGCCTTCATCTATAAGCCATTTAACAGAACTTTTATCATCAGAATTACTTATCTTCTCATTAGTCTCTGCATTTAATATCATTGATAAATGGATATAATCAATTTTTTTACTATAGTCTAATGCATTACGTACATGTATTTGTTTTGGAGTGTTTAAAATATGATCATCTGTTCTAATTACAGTAGTAATATCATAAAGCATATCATCAACTGCACATGCATAGTTAGAGGTAGGTGTTTTATTGTGATTTAGTATAATAAATGAATCTATATCAAAAGGTGAATAATCAAAATCACCTCTTAATCCATCAGTAAATTTAACATTTTCTATAGGTTTTTTAATTCTTACAGTAAAAGGAGCATTGACATTTAATACTGTTTCATCTGAAAGTGTTTCACAAAAACCATCGTATCTAAATGGTTTTGTATTTTTTTTAGCTTCTTCTCTTAATTCATCTAATTTAGCATCACCACAAAAACATGAGAAAGCTATCTTTTTTGACATTAGTTGCATAGCTAATTTTTGATGATATTTTAGATTTTCACTTTGATAAACAACATGAGAGTACTCAATAGAAAAAAGACTTAATATTTCTAATATTTCTTTATCTTTTCCTTCTATATTACTTTCTTTATCAGTATCTTCTATTCTGATTAGAAGTTGCTCATCTAATTGCTTTGATAATATATAATTAAAAATAGCAACTCTAAGATCGCCAATATGCATATCGCCAGTTGGACTTGGTGCAAATCTTAACAAATTACTTCCTTACTATTGAAAATGATAATTTTTTAATCTCTTTATGAGATTTAATATAATTGTTTAAATCTTCCAACTTAAGATTTTCTATTTTTTCTAATTCTTTTTTTGAATGATTTTGATCTAATCCTCTATAATAAAGTGTAAAAGCTCTATTTAATCGTTGAGACAAAGTTTCGGTTCTAAGAGGTTCACTTCCAAGCAAAAAGTTTTTTGCAGATTGTAACTCTTCTTTAGTAACACCTTTTTTAACAAAGTTATCAATTATTGATATAACCAACTCTTTTGCTTCATCAGCGGTTTCTAATTTGGTTTGTAAATAACCTGTAAAGAAAGAGTGTGATTTATTTTGAGAAACATATCCATATGCAGAATAAGCTAATCCTCTTTTTACTCTTATTTCTTCCATTAGTCTAGAACCGAAACCACTTCCGCCAAGTATAAAAGAGGCAACTTTTGCCATATATGAGTCTTTATCTGTGACTTTTACATTAAAAGGACTACCAAAATAAACGTATGCCTGTTGTGTTTCTTTTAATAAAGTATCAGTTCTTGACTTATCATTAACAATAATATTTTTTAATTCATTTTTATTTTTAGCATCTAATATTTTTATTAAATTTTTTACTTTTGGAATTAATTCATCATATTCAAAATCTCCGCCAGCAACTATAATTAAATTATTTAAATCGAGTGCAGAACTTAAAAACTTTTTTATATCATTGATTTTCAATTTTGAAATTGATTCAATAGAACCAGAAGCAGGTTGCTCTAAAGCTGTGTCTTTAAAAATAAGTTTTTTTAAATTTTTACTTGCAATATAGTCAAAATCATTTTCTTTTCTTTTTAAAGAACCAATTAGTATTGTTTTTATTTTAGCTAAAGCTTTTTCATCATAATTAGGATCTTCTAACAATTCTTTTAGAAGCTTTAAACCTTTTTCATGAACATCTTTTATAGATGAAAGTTCTATAACAAATGTTTCAAATCCACTACTTGTATGTAAAGAAATTGCAGAATTTTCCAATTTTTGTGCAAACTTAGTAGAACCTAGTTTTTTAGTTCCTTCGTTTAAAAGTTTTGCTGAAATTGATGCAATACCACTTTTCCCGTTATCTTGTATATATCCTGAGTTTCTAAAGACTAATTGTAAATTTAAAATAGGTAAATTTGTATCTTTTTCAAAAACTACAGGAACTTTTATACCATTAATTTCTTCGTGCTTTATTGAAGCAGCCATTAAAATTCCTTGTAAACATAATAATATTAATATTGATTGAATAATTTTATTTTTCATAGAGATACTAAAACCTTTCTAATATCTCATAGGCAGTATTTCTTTTTGCTGGATTTTCACCAACGTCTCTAATAAGTTCTATCATCTGATCTTGATTCATACAATTTGAAGCTCCTGCTGCCGCAACAACATTTTCTTCCATCATTGTACTACCTAAATCATTTGCTCCAAATTTTAAAGCCATTTGACCGATATAACTTCCTTGTGTAACCCACGAACTTTGCATATTCTTAAAATTATCTAAATAAAGTCTTGAAACTGCAAGTAGTCTTAAATATCTATTTGAAGACTGAGGTTTTAAATCAGGAATCTCTTCTTTTAGTTTTGTATTATCACTTTGGAAAGACCACATAATAAATGCTCTAAAACCACCAGTTTCATCTTGTAGTTTTCTAATCATTTCCCAATGTTCTATAATTTCTTCATCAGTTTCAACTGTACCAAACATCATTGTTGCAGTAGTTTTCATGCCAATTGAATGAGCTAATCTATGTATTTCAATCCATTCTTCTGCATCCATTTTTTTTGGAGCAATTATATCTCTTACTCTATCACTTAAAATTTCAGCACCAGCGCCAGGGATAGAACTTAAGCCTTTAACTTGTAATCTTTTTAAAACTTCAAGTTTTGTAATTTTTGATACTCTAGCAATATAAGAGATTTCAATAGCAGAAAAAGAGTGTAATGTTATTTGTGGAAATTTAGTATGAATATGTTCTACAAGTTCTTCATAATACTCAATTTTTAGTTTAGGATGGACACCACCTTGCATTAAAATCTGTGTACCACCAATTTCAAGTAGTTCTTCAATTTTTTGGTCAATTTCATCAAACTTTAAAACATATGAATCTTCATCTCGACCATGTCTATAAAATGCGCAGAACTTACAATCAACCCAGCAAACATTTGTATAGTTAATATTTCTATCAACTACAAAAGAAGTTACTTTTTTAGGGTGAAGTTGCTCTTTTTTCTTAGTAGCTAATTCACCTAATTCAACCAAAGGAGCATTTTTGATTAAATCAAGTGCTTCTTCATTTGTTATTCTTCTATTTGTTATATCCATTCTTTTAACCATAATTAAAAACTTGACCCTAAAGAGAATTCAAAGTTTGAAGTGTCATCATCTTTTTCATCATCAAGAGGTAATGCATATATTAGTTGTATTGGACCAAAAGGTGAAACCCATTCAAAAAGTGCTCCAACACTTGATCTTTGAATATCATCTATATTATCTTTTCCAATTGCCCCATAATCATAAAAGGCTCCCCATCTCATTTTTGCAGCTTCAGATAAAGGGAAACTCAATTCTACAGATGTTGCTGCCATAGCTTTATAAGGTTCTTCAACAACTCCATCATCTCTATTTGGACCAAAAGCAAATGATTTAAATCCTCTTAAAGATTTTGTACCACCTAGATATAAAGAATCACCTTGATTAATTTGCCCATTATCAACTAAGAATTTAGCTTGTATTTTGTATCTCAAAATCCAATCTAAATCATATAATTTATTTAAAGAATAAAAATACTTTAAAGACGATGAACTTTTTAAGTATTTTGAATCTCCACCAATACCAGCAACTTCTAATGAAGTACCAATTTTAAAACCTTTTCTTGGAATATAGTAATCATCTGTATTATCAAAGGTAATATATGGAGTAATAGAACTTGTTACATATTCTTCATTTTTATAATAGTTTTTACCATCATTTAAATTCACTTCATCTTCATCATAATCATATTTTTCTTCTATAAAATCAAGTCTATATCTAGCACCAGCTTTTAAGTTTCTAAAAATTTCTCTTCCTAAGCCAACAGAAAAACCTTTTGTTTCTTTATCTAAATCATAAACTTCATTATTGATTTCATTTGTACCACTATGAATATCAAAATCACCATGATATATACTATCTCTAATTGAAGGGTTTTTAAGTTTTAAAGAAAAATCTGATTTATTTGCTGATAAATCAGCTGAAAGACCTAAAGTAAGACCTGAACCAAAAATATTTTTATCTACAATTGATCCACTAACCATAAGTTTATCGTAAGAACCATATCCACCACCAAGAGTGATATTACCAGTTGATGCTTCTCTAACTTTTACAATTAAGTCCATTTTATCAGCACTAATTCTTTTTTGTTCTAATCTAACATCATCAAAATATCCACTTCTTTTTAATTTTGATTTAGAATCATTAAAGTCTGTTAAGTTAAATAAGTCACCAGGAGCTAAATATACATTTCTTCTAATAACTCTATCAAGTGTTCTACTATTACCAGAAATTTTAACATCTCTTATATATACTTGATTTCCAGGTATTACATTAAATATAACATCTGCTGTTCCATTTTTTTCATCTTTTTTTATATCATATTGTACTTGTGTGAAGGCATAACCCAAATCAGAAACAAGTGTTTTTATATAGTCAGAGTCTTTTCTTAATTTTTTAACATTAAAAACTCTATCTTTTATTAATTGTAATTCAGGATATATATCTTTAGGATCAATAATTTCTGAATTTAAATAAATAGTAATTGTATTTGTTTTATATTGTCTTCCTTCTTCAATATAGAAGTCTAAATCAGCTTGATTTGATGAAAAGTCAACTTCTACAAAAGGATTATCAATTTGTGCATCTAAATAACCATGTTCTAAATATAAGTCTCTAATTCTTTGACTATCATATTTTAATTGTTCAGCATCTAATTCACCACCATTTTGAGTGATAAACCATGAAGCGAATTCTTCTTGTTTATTTGAAGTAACATGCTCAAAATCATATTGTTCTAAATTCTCTGCACCAAAATAATTTACATTTTTAATAACAATTTCATCACCTTTATTTACATTAAAAGTAACAGCAACTGCATCATCATTTATATTTTCAACATCAACTTCCACAACAGAATTGATATATCCAGCTCTTTCTAATTCTTTTAAAAGGTTATCTTTTGCTTTTTTTACTCTTTTAGCAGAGTACAGATTACCTTTGTTTATACCTATTTGTTTTTTTAATATTTCAACATCATCTTCTCTAGATTTATATCCAACAATGTCAACATTTGCAATAGATGGCTTTTCATCGAAAACAAATTGAAGTTTTCCATTATTACTATTTACTACAATATCATCAAAATAGTTGAACTTATAAAAATCTTTTATAGCACTATTGATTTTATCAATATTTAATTCTTGTCCAACTTGCATATTAAGTGTTTCATTGGCAATCGTAGACGAAATTTTTGTTAAATTTACATATTCTATTGATGTAATTTGCTCAGCTTGAAGTAACGAAGCTAAAGCAACAGATAATAAGATACTTTTATTTTTCACAGTAATCCTTATAAAATTATAATTAAAGCTAAATAATATATCTAAATAAAGTTTATAGGAGGGTTAAGATATAATCATATCTTTAAAAATATTATTAAAGGTTTGAAATTTGAATATAGGTATTGTAGGTCTTGGACTTATGGGTGGTTCTTTTGCAAAAGCAGTAAAGAAATATGGAATTGCAGATAAAATATATGGGTATGCAAGATCACCAAAAACAGCAGAACAAATAAAAGAGTTAAATTTAGTAGATGAATTAATGAGTCTTGAGGATTTAAAAAGTAAATCAGATATGATAATTTTAGCTATTCCAGTAGATTCAATATTAGAAATGATGGATGACTTAATCGGGATATCAAAAGATACGACAATTTTAGATATGGGTTCAACAAAAGAAATTATAGTAAAAAATATTCCTAATGAAATAAGAAGTAATTTTGTAGCAGCTCATCCAATGACAGGTACAGAGAAATTTGGACCAACTGCTTCTATTGATGGACTATACGAAGGAAAAGCAGTTGTTCTTTGTAACTTAGAAGATAATGATGAATTACATAAAGAAAGAACTATTAATATTTTCCAAGAAATTGGTATGAGAATAATTTTTATGGATTCACATGAACATGATATTCATGCCTGCTACATGTCTCATTTACCACATGCAATTTCATATTCACTTGCAAATACAGTAATGAATCATGAAGACCCAAAATCAATAATTGCATTAGCCGCCGGTGGATTTAAAGATATGAGTAGGGTGGCAAAATCAAGTCCAGATATGTGGACTGATATTTTTAGACAAAATAGAAATAATCTTCTTGAATCAATAGATTTATTTGAAGTTCATTTAAATAAAGTTAGAGATATGGTTGAAAAAGAAAGTTATGAAGAATTAAAAACTTGGATGAAAAAAGCAAATACTCTTCATGAAATACTATAGTTTTATAGTATTTCCGCTTTTTTTATAGCCTCTTGCACTTTTATAGCTTGATAATGTTCTTTAACATCATGACATCTTATTATTGAGGCTCCAGTATTAATAGCTTCTAAATGAATTGCTAAAGTTCCGGGTAATCTTTCTTCAATTGAAGTTGGTATAATCATATCAATCATAGACTTTCTACTAGCCCCAATTAATAACTCATATCCAAAGTGTTTGAAATATTCTAAATTTCTTAATAATTTTAAATTATGTTCAAGAGTTTTACCAAATCCAATACCTACATCTAATACAATTTCTTTTATCCCAAAAGATTTAGCTTTTTTAATTCTTTTATTAAAAAAGTCATCAATATCTAAAATAACATCATCATATTCAGGTTTTATTTGCATATTTTCTGGATTATTTTGCATATGCATTATTACAACTTTTGCATCATATGAAGCTGCAATTATACATACCTCATCATTTGATAAACCAGTAATATCATTAACAATCCTAAAACCTCTATCAAGTGCATATTTAAGGACAAGAGGTTCATATGAGTCTAAAGAAAATTCAATTTTTTCATAAAGCTTTTGTTCATATATCAAATCTAAAATAGGCTTTACTCTAGTAAGTTCTTCATCTGGAGAAACAAACTCACTTCCTGGTTTACTTGAAACTCCACCAATATCAATAATACTAGCACCATCGTCTATCATTTGTTCTATTTTAGTAATAGCTGATGAACCTATAAGTCGACTCTCTTTAAAAAATGAATCCTCATTAGCATTAATAACACCCATTATTTTTGTTGAAAAGTTTTTTTGGATAATCATGTTAAATAGTTTTTTTTCTATTTAGTAATGTAAGAAGCAAAGTAGTTAAGATATTTATTGGTCTAGAATTTAGTTCTAATAATTTAATTGATTTAGAAAACACATCTAATTCATTTTGATTTAATTTAATTTTTTGAGTATTAACTTTATAAAGAATTGATTCAACAATATCTTTTGCATCATTTTTTGATATTCGCTGATTATCCTTTAATAAAGTATAAACATCTTTTAAATCAAGCTTCATAATATCAAGTTCAATATCTTTTCTATTAACATCTCTTTTAAAAAATTTATGAGGAATTCTTGAAAAAATTGTAGGTAATATAGTTGACTTTGAATTTGTAATAATTATAAAAACAATATTAGAAGGTGGCTCTTCTAATATTTTAAGTAATGAATTCTGTGCTTCTTTTCTAAATGTTTTTCCACAAAGAATAATATATTTTTTTTCATTTGAAGAAATGTAAGCTTCTTTAGTTGCAGCATTCGCTTGAGCTAATAAAAAGTCATCTTTTTCTTCATTCCTAATTACTCTAACGTTATGTTTTGAATAATGAGGTAATAAAGAATTTAATGTATCATCAATACTATTTACAATTAAAATGTAAGATGATTCAATTTTTGTAATGTTCATTAATGCTCTACGTTAATTTCTGCAAATAATGATGCACTTAATGTTTTATTATAAAGTCTAAACATTTGAAGTAATTTCATATCTAATGCTTCATCACTATTTTTTAAGTTAAATGCATCTTGAATTTCTTCATCAAATATCCAAAGAAATGAATTTTTAGCAAATTTTGGTAAAGTTGCTCTAGTATCATTACTTTTACCTATATACCAAAAACAGTATCCATTTGGAAAAGAAATATTTAACATATCTTTTATGAAATTAATATCATCCTCAGTTTTAAAATCATCTAAATCTTTATAAAATGATTTGAAATTATAAAAAGGTAAGAAAGGACGGTTCTGCTTTTGTGAATTAATATTAGTCATAATATATTTTAAAAACCAGTCTCTATCACTATCTGTGATAATTAGTACTGAACATCCCTTATCAAATAAGTTAACTATAGATTTTGATACTAAAGGAACCCATTCGTATTTTTTCTCTTCTAACCAAGGAGAAATAAGTCTATCTTCTCTGATTGTATCAACAGTCCAATTTAAAAATTCTTGCACCTTTATTGATCCAAGTTATAAACGTCATGAAGCGCACGAACAGCAAGTTCTGCATATTTTTCTTCAACAATCATAGATATTTTAATTTCAGAAGTAGAAATAATTCTTATATTGATATTTTCATTTGCTAAAGCTGAGAATGCTTTAGAGGCAACACCAGTATGTGATTTCATTCCAACACCTACAACAGATACTTTACAAATTTTTTCATTGTAATCTACTTTTTCAACATCGTTTTCAAAAGTATTCATAACAGTTTTACAAACTTCCCAATCAGTTGTAGGAATAGTAAAGTCTAAATCAGTTTTACCATCAACACCGACAGTTTGTACAATCATATCAACGTTAATATTCGCGTCTGCTAATGCAGTAAAAATTGCTGCTGCAATACCTGGTCTATCAGTAACACTATACATTCCAACTCTTACTTGATTTTTATCTAATGCGATACCACTTACAACTGGTTTTTCCATAATATTTTCTTCCTTAGTTATTAACGTACCTTCAACTTCTGGCGTGAAGCTACTTCTTGAAACTAAATTTACATTCAATTTTTTCGCCATTTCTACTGATCTATTTTGTAAAACTTTCGCTCCTAGTGAAGCTAGTTCTAACATTTCATCATATGATATTTTTTCTAACTTCTTTGCTTTAGGTTCAATTCGGGGATCAGTAGTATAAATACCATCAACATCCGTATATATTTCACAAACATCTGCATGTATTGCACCTGCTATTGCAACAGCAGTTAAATCAGAACCACCTCGACCTAAAGTAGAAATTCTATGAGTGTCTTGAGTTATTCCTTGAAAACCTGCAACAATGATTATTTTACCATCAGTAATTGCATTTTTCATATTTGTTGTATCAATTGATTCTATTCTAGCTCTTGTATGAGCATTATCAGTAACAATACCTGCTTCTCTTCCACTCATTGAAGTAGTCTTATACCCTTGTTCATTTAATGCAATAGAAAGTAATGCCGAAGTTACTCTTTCACCAGAACTTAACAACATATCCATTTCATTAGCTATTGGAGCTTTTGAAAAACTTTCAGCATATTCAATTAATTTATTTGTTTCACCACTCATAGCTGAAACTACAGCTATAACATCATGACCATCATCTCTTATATCTTTTATAATATTTGCAACATTTTGAATTCTTTCAAGTGTACCAACACTTGTTCCACCAAATTTTAAAACTTTTAACATTCTTTTTCTTTACCTTTTTTAAATAAAACCTTCATTTCTAAAATATTTAAGTACTTGTTTATATACTGTTCTTTTAAAGAAAGTTATATAGTCATAAATATTTTTTGTAGGTACAAATTTATATTCACTAAACTCAGGTAGTTCAGTGTTTATATTTACTTTAGCACCTTTTTTTAATTTAACCAAATAGTATTTTTGTATTTGCCCATCAAATGGATACATTTTTTTTGCAATTGCAGGAGGGAAGTTATAAGAAACCCACTCAGGGTATTCCGCAATTATTTCAACTTCTCTTGTACCAATTTCTTCTTCTAATTCTCTATACAATGCTTCATGCGAAGTTTCACCTTCATCAATACCACCTTGCGGGAATTGCCAAGCATTTTCTACGTCTGTTCTTGAGGCAATAAAGATCTCACATTTTTCAGGATATTTAGCTGATAATACAATAGCTGCTACATTTGGTCTGTAATTTTTCTTTACTTTATTGTTTTCTTTTATTTCTTTATCAGTCATAAATAATAATTCCCTTATAATTAGCCTGATATTATAATAAACATAGGATTAAAAATTGCTTTTATATATACATATTCCCTTTTGTGACAGTAAATGTTACTATTGTGCTTTCAACACCTATACAGACAGATTCCATCTAAAAAAAGATTATATGGAAGCTTTAAAAAAACAATTAAAATTTGACTTAGAAACAAACTTAAAAAAGAATGAGAAATTAGATACAGTTTTCATTGGTGGAGGTACCCCTAGTACTATAAATGTTGAATTGTACAAAGGAGTTTTTGATATTCTAAATCCATATCTATCTGAGAACTGTGAAATTACAAGTGAAAGTAATCCCAATTCTGCTTCTAAAGAGTGGCTTCAAGGGATGAAAGATTTAGGTCTAAATCGTATTAGCTTTGGTGTACAGAGTTTTGATGATAAAAAGTTAAAAAAACTAAATCGTGCGCATAATAGTAAAGGGGCTATAACTGCTATACAAAATGCTAATTGTATAGGTTTTAATAGGATTAACTGTGATATAATTTATGGAGTTGAAGGTGATACATTAGAGAGTATAAAAGATGATTTCAATACAATATTTTCACTTCCTGTAACACATATAAGTGCTTATTCTTTAACACTAGAAGAAGGTACAAAATTCTTTAATAATACAAAAATAAAAATTGATGATGAAGAATTATCATATAAAATATTCAACTATTTAAAAGAAAATGATTTTAACCAATATGAGATATCAAACTTTTCAAAAACAAAAAATGATGAATCAACACATAACTATGGTTATTGGCAACACAAAAACTATCTTGGAGTTGGTGCTGGTGCTGTTGGCTGTGTAAATGAACAAAGATATTATCCTAACAAAAGTATAGAAGAGTATATTAGTAGTCCCACTTCTTATGAATTTGAGAATTTAAGCAAAGAAGATATAAAAGTTGAAAAAGTACTTCTAGGACTAAGATGTTCAAATGGTTTCAATCTAGAAATATTAACAGATAATGAGAAAATTAAAACGAAAGAGCTTATAAAAGAGAATAAATTAGAACTAAAAGACCAAATAATTACTAACAAAAATTTCCTTTTGTCTGATGAATTAGCTCTTTATATATTAGAGTAATCTATTTTTAACTATAATATCAACTTTTAAAAAGGTAAATATTAAATATGACTATTAAAGACACAGTAAGAAAGTATTCTCAAAAACTAAAGTATGTTACACATATTCCTGCTAAAGAGGTAGAAATACTTATTGGCTTTTTATTGGATAAAAACAATATATGGCTACATTTAAACAATAACAATGAGTTTGAAAAAGAAAAAGAGCTTGAAAAGTTAGTAAATAAAAGAGCTACGAATTATCCTTTGGAATACATTATAAGAAAAGCTTCATTTTATGGGGAATCTTTTATTGTGAAAGAAGGCGTATTAATCCCAAGACCAGAGACTGAACTTTTAGTCGAAAATGCTATTGAGATTTTAAAAGATATAAACGGAACAGTAAATGTAGTAGAAATTGGTACAGGGTCAGGTGTTATATCTGTTATATTAGCACTTTTAATTGATGATATTAAAATTATTGCTTTAGATATAAACGAAAAAGCACTAGAACTTGCATATCATAATGCAATAAAACATAAAGTAGAAGATAAAATTGAATTTAGACTTAGTAATTTATATGAAAAAGTTACTGAAGATGATATTCATATGACTATATCAAACCCTCCTTATATTGCAAATGACTACAAATTACCTGACAATGTTAAATACGAGCCTTCAAATGCTTTATTTGGTGGGGCTATTGGAGATGAACTACTAAAAGATATTATAAAAGAGACATCTATCAGAGATATTGAATATCTATTGTGTGAGATGGGTTATGATCAAAAGAAACCCTTAGGAGAGTATTTAAAAACACTTAATGTAAAAGATTACTCTTTCTATCAAGATTATGAGAAATTTGATAGAGGGTTTACCGTAAAGTTTAAAAATAAAAATAAATAGGAAAATATATGTTCAAAGAATTTAATTTAGATAATTTAGAAAATAGTAAAAATGATTTAGAACTACTATTAACAAGTAGTAAAGAAAAGATAGACGAACTTTTAAAAATAGAAGAAAAGACTTATCAAAATTTTGTAAAGCCATTTGAAGAAGTAGGGGAGAGTATTAGTGATTTCGTTACTCCTATCTTTCATATCGATTCAGTTAAGAACTCAGAAATAACTCAAAAAGTATATGAAGAATGTCTTCCTTTGATCTCTAACTATGAAACTGAGATAAGTCAAAATGATAATATTTATAGATCCTTAAAAGTTATACAAGATAACACTAAAATACCATTAAATGATATACAAAATAAAGTGTTGGAAAATGAGATTAGAGACTTCAAATTAAGTGGTTGTCATTTAAATAATGAAAAAAAAGAAACACTAAAAGAATTAAATTTAAAGCTTAGTGAACTATCACATAAGTTTTCTCAAAATTTATTAAATGCTACAAATTCATTTGAAATGATAATTGAAGATTTTGAAGATGTAAAAGAAATACCTAAGTCAGACTTAGAACTAGCTTCCTTTGAAGAAGATGGAAAAACAAAATATAAGTTCACGTTACAAATGCCATCTTATTTAGCATATATTACATATGGAACTTCTAGAGAAAGAAGAGAAGAGATTTACAAAGCATATTGTACAAGATCTCCTGAGAATGGAAAAATCATTGAAGAAATTTTAAAACTTAAAAATGAAATGGTAAAAATCTTAGGTTTTGATAACTACGCAGAATATTCTCTTGAAACTAAAATGGCTAAAAATGAAGAAGATGTTGTCTCTTTTCTTGAGGAACTTGCTTCAAAAGGAAAGACCAGAGCAAAAGAAGAAATTGAAGAAGTAAAAGAATATGCTTTAAAAGATGGATTAAAAGATATTAAAAGCTTTGATTTAGGGTATTACAGCGAAAAACTAAAGAAAGAAAAATATGATCTAGATGAAGAGTTCTACAGACCTTATTTTGAGCAAGACTCTGTTCTAAATGGTTTCTTTGATTTTTTAAATGAAGTATTTAATATCAAATTTTCTAAAACAGATGCTAAAGCTTGGGATTCAAATGCAAAAGTGTATGATATAAGTGAAAACGGAAAAACAATTGCAAGAATTTTTATTGATTTAGAAGCAAGAAAAGAGAAAAGAGGTGGTGCTTGGATGAATAACTGGCATTCTCACTATGTTGATAAAGATGGCAATGAGAATCTTCCAACTGCATATATAGTTTGTAACTTTCCACAATCTAGTGATACAACACCTTCTTTATTAAGACACAATGACGTAGTAACACTATTCCACGAAATGGGACATGCTTTACATCATCTACTAAGTAAAGTCCCAGAAGCTATGGTTAGTGGTATTTCTGGTGTTGCATGGGATGTTGTTGAATTCCCATCACAATTCTTAGAATATTTTGCCTATGATAAAGAAGTTCTAAAACTTTTTGCAAAACATTATAAGACGCAAGAAGTATTAAGTGATGAAGCGATTGACAGAATTATCAAAGCTAAAAACTTCCAATCTTCTTTATCAATGCTTAGACAAGTTGAATTTGCTTTATTTGATTTTAAATTACATCAAAAACTTTATACAAGCGAAGAAGAAGTTCAGTCTGTTCTTGATGAAATTAGAGATAACTATTCTGCAATGAATCCCCCTGCATATAACAAGTTCCAAAATGGATTTGCACATATATTTGCAGGAGGTTATGCTGCGGGATACTACTCATATAAGTGGGCTGAAGTACTAAGTGCAGACGCTTTTTATATGTTTATTGATTCTGGAAAAGTATTAAATAAAGAATTAGCAATTAGATATAAAGATACAATACTAAAAAATGGTGGCTCAAAAGATATGGATGAATTATTTTTTGAATTAGCAAATAGAGACCCAAGTGTTGACTCTTTACTTAAAATTGATGGAATTATTAGCTAAATTTTGCAATAATAACGATTCTAATAATATATGATAATTTTAAGGACCTAAACAAATGACAAACGCAGAAACTATAAATAAACTAAATGAAGCTTTAGAAAAGCTAATAAACGCATATGAAATACTTCAAAATTCATATGATGAACTTGAAAATGATAATGATAAATTAAATACTGAAAATAATGAATTAAAAGCAAAAGTAAATAATGTTGAATCAGAAAAAAGAGATTTAGAAGATAATGTAAATATTCTTCAAGATAATACAGAAAAAGATTCATCAAATATTAATTCTATGCTAAGTAAGATTGAAGGGCTTTTAAGTAAAAAAAGTGACCCTAGTCCTATAAAAAAAGACGCTGAAGATGATAGTAAAAAAGAAGATGAACATTCTAAATCTGATGTAAGAGAATCTATTGAAGAAATTATAGTAAATACAGAAGAAAAACCTTCATCAGAAAATGATTCTTCTGAAAATAAAATTGATTTAAATAGAATGGCATCATTATTAAATGGATTCAATAACTAATAAATGGTTTTACTTTTAAATAAAACATCTTTATATTCAACTTTTGATGTGGACAGCTTTGATTCTTTAGATAATGTAATCAATAGCATGGCTCCATCAATGGTGGAATATTATCTTTCTGATCTATCAAATGGCAATGAAGATGCCTATTTAAATAAAAGAAATATTCAGAATAGTTTATGTATTGGTGACTATTCATTATATATAGACTATGACGAAGAAGTTTATTTGGAAATAGAAGATAGTATAGAAGATGACTTTGAAACAGGTTCTCTTTGGTAACTTTATACTTAAAATATATCCGTAGTTTGTTTTAATCTATCTTTATCAAAATGAGTATAAATTCTAGAAGTATTTATATCTGCATGTCCTAAAGATTCTTGTACTAAAATCAAATCTTTATTCTTTTGATAAAGTAGGGTGGCGAAAGTATGTCGTAACATATGGGCCCCATTCTTTTCTTTTCTAATACCAATACTTAAAAGAATTTTTTCAACTATACTACTTATATATGCTTGACTAAGAGCTTTTCCTTTTTGATTACAGAATAGTAAATTGTTCTCACAACATTTTATATTTAACCATTCAGATAAATCATTTCTAATTATTGATTCTTTTATCATAACAACTCTAGGTTTATTGCCTTTACCTCTAACTTGTATAATATAAGCATCTCCATCTTTATTAAAATCTTTTAAATCAATATTTATTGCTTCACTAACTCTTATCCCTGTATAAAGTATCATTTTTATAATAAGTCTATTTCTAGCAGCTATTTTTACACTGAATGGATATACATCAATTCCACTAATAAATCTTTGTACTTCTTCTTTTTGCATAAAAGAGGGCAGTTTAGTACCACTCTTGCCAGATAATCCACCCCAATTCTTTAATTCTATACCGTATCTGTAAACAAAACCATCTTTACCCTCGTTTTGCTTATCAATATAACCAAAGAATGTTACGAGAGCAATTCTATAATTTTTTTTTGTTGCATCAGATAAAGTACTTGTTTCAGTTGCAAGAAAGTCGCTTAATAGCTCTTCATCAATTTCTTTCATAGAAGATGCTCCATAATTATCCATAAACTTATATAACTTAGCAAGTGGGATAAAATATACATGAATACTATTGATTCCAATATTTCTAACTTCTTTAACTGTAAGTTTTAAATTGTCAATAGAATCAAAACCTTTTACTAACTCTTGCAAGATTTGTGCTAAGCGATCTTTATCTTTTACTTGTCTATTTGATAGAGATGTAATTTTGTTTCTAATAAATCTAGATAGCCAGAATAAATAAGTTTTATTAAATGTAGATTCAAAATCAAGTGGATATTTCAATATAAGCCTTTTAATATATAATTTACTTTTGGAAACTATAATTTCCAAATTATATTATATTAATACTTAAGAAAACTATCTTCTTCTATTATTAGAGAATTCTATAATATATTTAGAAATATCATTTAAATGAATAATATCTTTTACGGCACCTTTTTTAATTGCTTTTGCAGGCATTCCAAAAACAACACAACTTTCTTCATTTTGAGCAACAGTATATGCTCCATTATCAAATAACTCTTTCATTGCAATACTTCCATCATCACCCATTCCTGTCATCATAACAGCCATAGCTGCTCCACCAACAGTATTGTTAACAGATCGGAATAGCACATCAACACTTGGTCTATGATGGCTAACCTTAACAGTATCTAGTAATTTTGTTTTATAATTCCCACCACTAGCTTTTTCTATAGTTAAATGCATATTACCAGGAGCTAAGTAAGCGTGCCCTTTTTCTAAAATCATATCATTCCCTGCTTCATATACAGTAATATCAGAATGATCATTTAATCTGTCTGCAAAAGATTTAGAAAACCCGTAAGGAATATGTTGAGTAATTAATATTGGAGGAAGATTATTTGTTAAACCCTTAAAGACCTTTAAAAGCGATTCAACACCACCCGTAGATGATCCAATTGCAATTAACTTCATACCATTTAATATTGAAGCGTGTAAAGGTATTACATCATCAGGATGAACCTTCCTTTCCACCTCAATTGATTTTTTAGAAATGACTTTTTTAGTACCTTTTGGTTTCTTAAGAGTATATCTTTTAAGTAGAAAAGTTAAATTAAGTAGATTCTCTTTAATTCTTTCAGAAAAAGAACTCATTGGTTCTCCATTTTCTGGCTTAGGAATAAAACCTACCGCACCATCGTCAAAAATATCATTACCTCTTACACTTTCACCAGAGATAATAACTGCAGGCATAGGATGTAAACGCATAAGGTTCCTTAAGAATGTTACACCATCCATTTTTGGCATGTTTATATCAATTGTAACTATATCAGGTTCATATTGTTTTATTTTTTCTCTTGCATCATATGCATCTATTGCTTCAGCAATAACTTCAAATTCATCAATAGTATTAATCATATCTTTTATAATTCTTCTCATAGAAGGAGAATCATCAATTACTAAAACAGTATACATCTCTACCCTATTTTCTTTTTATATTAAAATAATTCAATTTCCATCTCTGGTTCTGCCGTTGGTGTATCATCACCAAATAAGTCAACCCCACCAACATATTCTTTGATAACTGGTGATTTTGTAATTTCTGTTTGTAATGCTTTTTCTTCATTAAGAATTTTAGTATCTGTCTCACTTTTTTGTGTAACTTTAATAAATGTTTCAAATGTGTCGGCTAATAGAATAAGTCGACCGTGTTCACCTCTTGTATGCTCACTAATTAAGTTAAAACCTTCAGATTTGCAGAAATCTTTTGCAAACTCAACATTTCTGTGCCCTATTGAATTTATTGAGACATTATTAAGTTGCATGATATCCGCGCCACCTGATATTTTTGCAGACATATTTCCTTTACTACAACCTAATTTATACATTTCATTGAGCATCGCTTCTACTGAGTATAAACCATACTTCATATCATCATTTGTACTGTTAGAAGTAGGTAATAAAAAATGATTCATCCCTTTTACTTTTTGAACATTATCGTAGAACATAATAGCAACACAAGAACCTAGTAATGTTTTAAAAGCAATATTATCAAGGTCTTTACCTACTGCAAATTCTCCACCAATAATTGTATGGGTATTGAACCCTTTAGTCTTTTGTGTAAATCTTGAAATAGAAGCTTTTTCTATTCCTCCATCTTTATGTCCAATTACAATCAATGTAATTCCTTTGTTTTAATAAAAATATTTTGCCCTATTCTTTTTACATAATTAATTAAATCATGAGGGTTTTCAGAGTGTCCTAAATATAATGTACCACCAATTTTAAGATGAGAAAAAAGTCTTCTTAATATTTTGTTCTGGTCTTCTGCTGAAAAATAAATTAATACATTTCTACAAAATACAACATCAAAATGGTTTTTTTCAAAAGGATAAGAAGTATCATTTAAATTGTTTACTTGGTACTTAACCATTTTTTGTAATTCTGGTTTAACTTTTATTAATATTTCTTCACTTGCTAAAGTTTTATTTACTCTTTTTTTAAAGTATTTTTGTGGTTTTATCCAATCTGGAAATTCTTTTGAAGATTTTGAATATCTATATACGCCATTAGCTGCATACTGTAGTACATTCGTATCTATATCTGTAGCTAAAATAGAAGCATTTATTTTTTTATTCAACTCTTCTTGTGCTTCTAGTACTGTCATTGCCATAGAATATGGCTCTTCTCCAGTAGACGAAGCGGAACAATACATTTTTATATTTTGTCCAGACTTTGCAAATTCAGGTAAAACTCTATCTTTTAAATCAGTAAAATGAAAATCTTCTCTAAAAAAATGAGTTTTGTTTGTAGTAAAAGAATTAATAAATTCCATAGTGTGAGTACCATTTTCTATGGCTACTAGAAGTTCATCAATATCTCCACTATATTTTGTGTCACGCTTGAGTTTATGAAGTCTATTAGCAATCATAATATCTTTATTCTCTGCAAGTGTAATACCTGTCAAAGAATAAAGAAGAGATTTTACTTTTTCATGTAAAGCATTGTTATCTAACATATTATTTTTATGATGCTTTTTGTGATGGACTCATCGTCCTTTCAATTTTCATTTGAGCATTGATTATTCCTAATATATCAATAATTAATCCTATGCTCCCATCACCTCTAACTGTTGCAGCACCTACTCCCTCAACACTTCTAAAGTTTTTATCTAAAGGTTTTACAACAACTTGATGTTGATTCAAGAATTCATCAATTGAAATAGCAACTTTTGTTGTTCCTGATTTAACAACAATTAACATTCCATCTTCAAGATTTTCAAATGTTGGCTCTACTCCAAACAATTGATGAATTCTAACAACAGGAATAAATTCTTCTCTAAGCATTAATAAATCTTGAGAACCATCACCGATTTTTTTAATCATATCTGATGTTGGCTGTAACGATTCAACAATAGCACTTAATGGTAAAATATATTTTTGATCTCCAACAGCAATATCTAAACCATCTAAAATTGCAAGGGTAAGTGGTAGCATAATGGTAATTGTAGTACCTTTACCTAGTGTTGTATCAAGGTTAATCGCTCCACCAAGTTTATGAATATTTGTTTTTACAACATCCATTCCAACACCACGACCAGAAATATCAGTAACTTCATCAGCAGTTGAAACACCAGCTCCAAATACTAACATAGCCTTTTCATTATCACTCATTGTGTTATATTGGTTCTCATCAATCTGACCTTGATCTAAAGCCTTAAGTGCAACTTTAGTAGCATCTATACCTTTACCATCATCCTCAATAGTAATAATCATCTGACCATTTGCTTGTTCAGCTGAAATAATAATTGAACCAGTTTCTTCTTTTCCAGTTGAAACTCTTACTTCTGGAGTTTCAATTCCATGGTCAAGAGAATTTCTAATAATGTGCATTAAAGGATCTGTCAACCCTTCAATCATTGCTTTATCAATTTCAACATTATCACCAAAATGTTTAAATTCAACTTTTTTATCAAGTTTTTTAGATATATCTCTTACAACTTTTGGAAATTTAGAATAAATTGATTCCATAGGTACCATTCTTATACTCATAATAGAATCTTGCATATCTCTAATATGTCTTTCAAGTAATTCAAGTCTTTCTAATACTGAATTTCTAGTTTTATTATCTTCAATAGTAGTTGAAAATTGAGTTAACATTGCATTTGTAATTACTAGATCACCAACATTATTCATAAGTAAATCAATTTTATCTAGATTTACTCTAATATTATTAGAAGTAGAAGCTTTTTTACCTGTGTCTTTTTCAGCTCTTGCTGCTCTTTTTGGAGAAGATTTAGGTGCTCCAGTAGCAACAGGAGTATTCTCTTGAACAGGAACCTGTGCAACTTCTTCTTTAGGATTATTTATTGCTTTTTCTTGATCTTCATTATTTGCTTTAATCTCAGCAGTTGGCGTAAGCTCAGGCATATCATCAAAGAATCCAAAATCTTCATTTTCTTCATGTTCAATAATTGGAGTAATTGCAGTTTTAGATTTTTCAGATAATTCGTCGTCGAAAAATCCATAATGATCGTTATCTTTACCTATTTCATCATCATTAAAAAATCCATACGATACATTAAATTTACTCTCATCAACTTCCTGATCATATAAGCCAAAGTTACCGGAAAAACCTTCATCTGATGAACTTTCTACAGAAGCTTCTGGAATATCAACAACAGGTGCAATTTCTTCTACAACTGAAGGATTTTCACCATTGATATAAGCTCTAACAATAACCAACAATTCAGTTGTCATTTCGGTAAACGTTTCTCTTGTTAATTCTTCAGCAACTTCTAATTCAAGAAGTTCTTTCATAACATCTAAACCATCAATTAGAGTTCCTGCCATTTCTGGTATGAATTCAATTTTATGATTTCTAAGTTTATCCATCATATTTTCAACATCATGTGTAAACTCAGCAAATAAAGTAAGTTCAACAGATGCACCACTACCTTTTAATGTATGTACATCACGGAAAAGCTGTCCCATTTCATCATCAGTTAATGATCCATTATTTTCAGCTTCCAATAAAACATTATCTGCAGACTCAAAAAGCTCTTCAGCTTCTTCTACGAACATCTCTCTATATTTAGAAATATCAAAACCAGACATGAAAAAACCTTTCTATTATCTACTTAATACTATATTAACTGCTTTTAGTAATTGTTCAGGGACAAAAGGTTTAACAATCCATCCTGTCGCACCCGCAGCTTTACCTTTAGCTTTCATCTCATCACTTCTTTCAGTTGTTAAAACTAAAATAGGTCGAGTAGCATACGTAGGAAGCTTTCTTAACTCACCAATTAACGTTAATCCATCCATATTTGGCATATTAACGTCAGTAATAATTAAATCAAATGTTGCTGCTTTAGCTTTCTCTAAACCATCTACACCGTCCACCGCTTCGGTTACATCAGTATATCCACCTTCATTAAGTGCATAATTGAGCATATCTCTTAACATTGTAGAGTCATCCACGATTAGTAGTTTAGCCATAAAAACCCCTTATTTTATTATATAAAAATATTATTTTTATTATGTTAACTAAAGAAATATTAATTTTAGTTTAGTAATATAATTAATTATAACAAATTATTAATTATATACTAATTGAAAAATCGCACTTTCTTTCGGTTATTTATAATTATATTTAATTTAAACATAATTCATTATTAAAATTATTAGAGTGAATTTACAAAAAAATATATTGTTTATTGTTATTTTATTGAAGGATTGGCAAAATTAGAAAAACAAACCTATAAGAATAGGTTTGTTTTTAATTTTTATTATAAAGAACTTGAAGCTAGTTCTATTCTATCTCTTGTAACTTTTAAAACTTTTATTTCAACGTTATCATCTACTTTTAATACATCTTCTACTCTTTTAACTCTCTCTTTTGAGATTTTAGAAATATGTAATAGACCTTCTCCACCTTTTGGTAATTCAACGAATGCGCCAAAGTCTGCAATTCTTATAACTTTTCCCATACAAATTTGATCTACAGTATAAAGTTTTTCAAAATCAATATTTTTCTTTCCATGATCTCTTCTTGCAGGAGCATTATTAGAAATAGATTTAATATGTTCACAAGCATCTAAAACATTTTGTTTACTATCTCCACTTACTTTAACATTTCCAGTATCTCTATCTAAATCAATATTTACAGAGAATTTTTCAATAATTTCTTTTATTGTTGCACCAGCTTTTCCAATAATAACCATAAATTTACTTGGATCAATTGCAAATTGTTCCATTAATGGTAAAGCTTCACTTGGAATAATTTCTTCTGCAGCTTCTTCCATTAAGCCTAAGATATGGTCTCTACCCTCTTTTGCTTGTAGTAAAGCTTCTTTAAGAACTGATAATTCAATTCCTCCAAGTTTAATATCCATTTGTAATGCTGTGATACCTTTATTTGTACCTGCAACTTTAAAATCCATATCTCCATCATGATCTTCAAGACCCATAATATCAGTTAATACAGAATAATTATCACCTTCTACTACCATTCCCATTGCTACACCTGCAACAAGATTAGAAATTGGGATTCCAGCTGCTTTAAGAGCTAAAGAACCACCACAAACTGTAGCCATTGAAGAAGAACCATTTGATTCTAATATCTCTGAAACAAGTCTAATAGTATCAGTAAAGTCTTTATCAATTGTAGATTCTAATGCTCTTTTTCCTAAATTACCATGTCCAAGTTCTCTACGTCCTACATTAAACATTGGTTTTGCTTCTCCAACTGAGAAACCAGGGAAGTTATAGTGAAGCATAAAATTATCAATTTTTGTAGATTTCTCTGTTAATACTTCATACATTTGTCCATCTTTTGGACCAGTTAATGTTCCAACAACTAAAGCTTGCGTTTCACCTCTAGTAAATAAACAAGATGAATGGGCAGATGGCAAGATATTAGTATCTATTGAAATAGGTCTAACGTCTCGTAACCCTCTTCCATCAGCTCTAACTTTATCATTTACAATCATACCTCTTACAACTTCTCTTTTTACAATAGAAACTGCTTCATAAACATCAGAGAAATCAATTTCATTAGATGTACAATATTCATTCACGGCTATAACTTTTGCCAAATCTTTTAATTCAGTAGCTCTTTCACTTTTTGCAAGTTTTTTAACAGCAGCATTAATATCTTCTAAATATGTATCTCTTACATGAGATATTAAGTCTTCTGAAATTGTAAATTCTAAAAGTTCTACATCCTTCATTTCTTTACAAACTTCAGAAAAGCCTACTTCATATGTTGAGTTTGCTTCATTAAGTGCTTTTTGTGCAACTGCTATTGCCTCCACTAAATTATCTTCTGTCATTTCATTTGTTTCATGAATTTTAGAAAATGCTTCAATATCAACTTCTACCATTTCTTCTGAAGAAATAGCTTTCATTTCAATCATTAATAATTCATCTTTTGTACCAGCAACATATAAATCTAAAGTAGATTCACTCATTTTTGATAAAGGTGGATTTACAATATATTCACCAGCAATTTTTGCAACTCTAACACCAGCAACTGATTTTTTAATTGGTAAATTAGATGAATAAACAGCAGCACTAGCTGCATTTAATGCTAATGCCTGTAAATCTACATCTTTATCTGCACTTAACACAAGTACAGTAATTGTTGTAGGGAAAACATAACCTTTTGGGAATAAAGGTCTTAAACTTCTATCAATAACTCTTGCAGTTAATGTTTCAAATTCACCGGGCTTTGCTTCTCTTTTGAAAAATCCGCCAGGAAGTTTTGCCGCAGCATATGTTTTTTCAATATATTGTACTGTTAAAGGAGTAAAATCCTCAGATACTGGATTATCAAATTCACTAACAACTGTTGCTAAAACAACTGCTTTCCCTAATTTAGCTAAAACTGAACCATTCGCCTGTTTAGCTACTTTATTAAATTCGAAAATCTCTTGTTTTCCATTTAATTCAAATTCACATACTGTTGACATATAATTTATCCTTTATTATTTTTAATTTCTTCATAAGTTATTTCATCTAATTGATCATAATAGAAATCTATATTTATAAAATGATCTAAACTTTTTACATAATACAAATCATCTGCAATAGATTCTATCGTACTTATACTTGCCGTAGGAAGTATTGGTAATGCAACAGAAACAGATTTTGCACCTAAAGTGATAGCAGTTTTAATACAAGCCATCATTGTTAAACTAGTATTTAATCCTTCATCAATCAGTAGAACATTTTTGTGTTCTAGGTTTTCAAACTCTTTACCTTGTCTATATTTCTCAACACAAGAAGACAATTCATTTTCAAAAATATGTCTTGATTTAGAAAAAATATAATCCAAACTAATATCAAATGCTTTAACTAGCTCTTCATGTATAACAACTTCTTCTGTTTCTGTAACAATAGCAACTTCACATTCTTCATTGTTAGGTGAATATACTTTTCTTGAAAACATGATATCAAGTTTTGCATCTAATTCATTTGCAATAATTTTAGCAATAGGGTTGGCACCATATGAAGTTGCAATCACAATCCAATCTTCAAGCTTCATTTTACCAATTGGTAGAACGTCAATTAACCTATAGGCAGCGACATCTCTATTCTTAAAATAAATTTTATCAGGAGTCATTAGTTATTAACATCCTCTCTTTCTATTTCATACTCTTGTTTTATTCCACCCAAAGGTTTTAAAAGCAGTTGAAAATAAATAATATCTTGTTTTTTTGGATCACTATTAGTTGTTGATGAAGCAATAATTTCTTTTTCATACTTTAAATCTAAATTCCAACATTTATCTGTGATTGAAAAAATAAAAGATTGTTTACTTCTTAGTTTCTCTTCTAAATTATAACTGTCTCTTATACACATCTGACGCTGCCGACGAAGA
>CAJXPH010000010.1 GCA_913057765.1 uncultured Campylobacteraceae bacterium | reverse complement strand
CTACACTATCCTCTTCGTCGGCAGCGTCAGATGTGTATAAGAGACAGATATTTGAATCTTTAAAACATATAGATAAGAAAATAGATAATGGAAAATCTACAATTAAAAAATATGAAACAATTCATGATTTAACTAGTGATTTAGTAGAAGGTTTGATTAAAACTAAAGAAGATTTAAAAACTATAGAAAACAGATTGAATTCTAGTAGGCTTGATATTGACATTCTAAATATCGATAAACAATTATTAATCTATGAAATAAATAAAAATACACAAATTAGAAAGTATTATTAGGCAAGAGGATCTTCATTCTCTGCCCAGCCTGCAAGGTATTTTTCAACTAAGTGAAAGTCTTCTCCTCCATGTTGAGTGAATGTGATATATTGGTTTCTATTGTCTACTTCAAATATTTCATTTACAATTGACATATATCTTAATGCTAATTCCCGTCTTTTTTCAATAGTACGTCCTTCTCTTATATCTAAGTTCATTAGGCAGATATCGTCAGTTGGAATGGCTCTTCCAATAGTTAGGTTATACTTATCATATTCTCTAATACTTATGGCTATATGATCTGTTCCTGTATCCATGATTTTTGAAAAGGTCTCTCTTATTTCATTCACAAACTTATCTTTGGTTGCATTATCCATTTTTTTGTTTATTTCAAATTGTAAGTGAGGCATAAAAAATCCTTTAATTTATTTAGAATATATTATAGATTAAGTGTTTACAATTACTTTTATATATATTTTAATTTATTAATTTATGTTTTTTTTAAGAAATGTCTCTATATTTACTCAAATTTAAGTTGATATTTAAATCAATGTCTTTATAATAGCAAATCTTGTTAATTGGATATCTCATGAATATGAAAGAAAAGTCAAAAAAAGAGCAATTAGATCTTGCTAAAAATAGTAGATGTGAAAAAGAATTATGGAGTTTACATGGTTCTCCATATATGAATGTTAGACGAGCAGTAGCTAGAAACATAAACATCACATCAAGAATTGCGAATAATCTATCAGTTGATCCTGTATTAAATGTAAGTTATATGGCATCAAAAAATAATAAGAGTACTATATTAAGAGATTTTTCACATTTAAATTTATCTGCATGTATCCTATGTGAGAAAGATGAAAGATATATTGATTGTAATGCCTGTCCTGAAAAGAAAAAATTTAGATAATTAATTTCTTTTCAAAAATTCTATGATTTTTTCAGTTTGATCTTCGGGGTAATTTTTTAATATCTCAATAGATTTATTTATATGTTCTTCTAGTGATAAGTTATCTATTGAATCAATATGTAGCATATTTTCAATATCATCAATTTCGAAAGAACATTTGTCAAAATATATAACCATACTGTCATCGTTGAATTGTAAATGATTAAATTTTATATTTGAAGCTGCAAATTCACAAGTTTTTGTTTTAATTCTTACTTTCATCGCAGATTTTAACTCGAGTAATTGAATTATAGTTAATAAAGAGTAATGAGCATTTGATTCTACGTTAAAAGAAATTAGAATTTTAGAGAGAGTTACTTTTATTTCTTCTTTATCTGGATGTGATAGAAAACCAGAGTTTACAACATCTACTGCTTCAATAATATCTGCATAATCATCTTTTACTTCATATGTATCATTAATCATCTCTTTGCCTTCATGCATTAAGATAATTCTCTTTGAAAGTTCTTTAAATACTTTTGTATAGTTCTCAGTATTAATTCTAATTGTTTCGGGTAGTTTATATTTTTCAAAAAACTTCATCTTATTGCTTTCAATTTGAAGTAAACCTCTTTTTAATAGATATTCACATCCGTCAGCAATTTTTTCATTTATATCATAGTTATTGAACTCTTTTGTATAAACAACATTTTTAAAATCTTTTTGTGAAAAGCTATCTTTATTATTTTTTATGGCGTAAGTTAATATATTTACTATTAACTCAAAAGTACAACTCTTCATTTTTATCCTTAAATTTGTAATGATTAATTGTTATTCTAATCAAAAACCACTTAATAACTTGTTACATATATATAATGATTTTTTATCAATTTGAAATATATTAAGAAAAAAACTTGTTTCATTTGTGAACAAAGTCTTAAAATTTTGTGTTATACTACAAAAAAATTAACAATTATTCTAATTATGTAGTACAATAATTTTTAATAAATAGAATATGAAAATAATAAATAGGAAAAAAATGGAGGCTAACTTGAAAAAAAGAGTTGTAATCATTGGCGGTGGATACGCGGGAGTATCACTTTTACATAAACTAAAAAATGAAAGAAATATAGAGCTTATTTTGATTGATAAGTCGCAGTCTCATCTGCTTCAAACACACTTGCATAAATATATATCAGGTCATTATTCATTAGATGATATTACTTTTAATCATGAAAAATACTGTAAAGAGAACTCTATAGAGTTTATTTGTGAAGAAGTTAGTAGTATAAATTACAAAGATAACTATGTTATCTCCAGAGAGAATCTTTTATACCATTATGACTATTTAGTTATCGCAACTGGCTCGGTATCGGTATTTCCAAGTCAAATTAAAAATGTAATTGAATATACAAAAGATATAAAAAGAATTGATAACTTGGATTACTATAGAAGTAAATTTCAAAAACTTTTAGATTCTAGTCCTCATAATAGTTCCATACTAGTCGTTGGAGGCGGTGTTTCTGGCCTTCAGATAGCATGTGAAATGGCTTATACTATTAAAGCAAAAGGTCTTACCAAAGATAATATTCAAGTTACTTTAGTTGAGGGTATGGATACTATTTTACCTGGCATGGATCCATTTCTAATAGAAAAATCTATACAAAGATGTGAAGAGTTAGATATAAAAATTATAAATAATCTTTTTGCTTCTAAGATATTAGAAGATAGTATTATTTTATCAAATAAGGAGGAAGTCCCCTATGATATCCTTCTTTTTGTGATTGGAGCTATTGGAAATAATATAGCAAACCATGATAAAAAAGTTGAAGAAAACCCTAGAAATCAACTTATTGTAGATGATTATTACAAAGTTAATCCATATGATAATGTATTTGCCATTGGAGATATTGTTCAAGCAATAGATACTAATACTAATGACTTTCAAGCCCCTACTGCTCAAGCTTCAAGAATGCAAGCAGAACTTACAGCTAAAAATATAATTAGAGATATAAATGGTGATACACTTATTATTAATAATATATCTAATAAGGGTATTCTTATAGATCTAGGTGGTCCAAATTGTGCTATTGGAAGACTCTTAAACATCAATTTATCTGGTAGAATCGCACTTTGGGTAAAGAAATTGATTTACTCATTACATACTAAAAAGTTTAACTAAATTAAACACTATTTGTAGTATTCAAAAAGCCCTATTTCTGGATGCTACACTAATGCTATTCTTCTTATATTTATACTTTATACTACAACTTAATATCAAAATGACAAAAAAGTGACATGAATTTTAAACTTTCTGTATTTTATACTACTACTTTATGTAAAATTTAAGTTTTCTTGTAATAGAATTTCTTATCTCAGGATAGATTAAGGTTTTGTCTTGAATATCAATCTTAGTAAAAAGGATGTCAATATGAAAAAAATGATGCGAATAATTTTAGGACTATTTGTTCTAGGTTTCACATTAAGTGCAAGTGCTAAAGATAGTATCAAAATTGGTGCTTTAGTTGCAGCAACTGGTCCAGCTTCTTTCTTAGGTGACCCAGAGTTAAAAACTCTTGAGTTGTATGTTGAGAAAATAAATGCTGCTGGTGGTGTATTAGGTAAGAAGTTAGAACTTATTGCTTATGATACGGGTGCAAATCCTAAAAAAGCAACTACGTTTGTTAAAAGACTTATCAATCAAGATGAAGTTGTTGCAATAATTGGTGGATCTGCTTCTGGTGAAACAATGGCGATTTTACCATTTATTAAAAAAGCGAAAATTCCTTTAGTTTCTATGGCTGGATCAATTAAAATTGTTAAACCAGTTAAAAAATATGCATTTAAGACACCAGCTACAGATAGAATGGCTTGTCAAAAAATATTTGCTTATTTAAAAGGTAAAGGTCAAACTAACGTTGCTTTAATTTCTGGAAATGGTGGATTTGGTAAATCAATGAGAGGTCAATGTAAAGATGTTTCAGGTGATTATGGAATTACAATTGTTGCAGATGAAACATATGGTCCAAAAGATACTGATATGACAGCTCAATTAACTAAGATTAAGTCTATGTCAAATGTACAAGCTGTTGTGAACCCTGGTTTTGGTCAAGGTCCTGCAATTGTTACAAAAAACTTTAAACAATTAGGTATGACTCAAACATTAGTTCAATCTCATGGTGTTGCATCTAAAAAATTCATTGAATTAACTGGTACTGCTGGTGAAGGTGTTCTTGTTGCTTCTCCTCCTGTTGTTGTTGCTTCACTTTTAGAGGATTCAGATCCTATTAAAAAGATTGCTTTATCGTACATCAAAGATTACGAAGGTAAATATAATGCTTCTGTCTCAACTTTCGGAGGATATGCTTTTGATGCATTAAACTTAATTGTTAATGCAATGAATACTGCTAAGTCTGCTGAACCAAAGGCTGTAAGAGATGCACTAGAATCAACACAAGGTTATGTTGGATTAAATGGTATATTTAATATGAGTAAAGAAGACCATTTAGGTTTAGATCTTAGCTCTGGTATTAAAATGTTAGAAATCAAAAATGGAAATTTTGCATTAGCAAAGTAAAATAATGGTTGAATTATTACAATACTCATTTGGGGGTTTAACAGTTGGATTCATCTACGCATTAGTAGGTCTTGGATTCACTGTTATTTATAACTCGAGTAAAATTATAAACTTCTCGCAAGGGGAGTTTGTAATGATAGGCGGAATGACAGCAGTATTTTTATCATATGCTAACGTTCCATTTGTTTTAGCATTTCCTTTAGCAATTATTTTATCTGCTTCATTAGGATATATGCTTTTTAAATTAGTTTCAATGTCTAGTAACTCATCTGTTACATCATTGATTATTTTAACATTAGGTTACTCTATTTTTGTAAGAGGCGCATCGCAAGTTGGATTTGATAAGCAAATGCATACATTGCCGGCATTTATAAGTGATACACCAATTTCTATATTTGGTGCAACTATAACACCTCAAGCAATTTTAGTAATTGTTGTTTCACTTTGTATTGTAACGGGGCTGTATTTTTTGTTTAACAAAACAAAAGTTGGAAAAGCAATGTTAGCAACTGCAGATAATAAAGATGCAGCAAAGCTTGTTGGAATTTCAGTTAAAAAAATTCTAATTATGAATTTTATGATTAGTGCAAGTATTGCTGCAGTTGGTGGAATTGTATTAACTCCAATTACGTCGACTAATTATGAAATAGGAATTATGTTAGGTCTTAAAGGATTTTGTGCCGCTATTATTGGTGGTATTGGTAATCCATTTGGTGCAGTATTTGGAGGAGTAGTTCTAGGAATTCTAGAATCTTTCGTTGCTGGTTATTTAAGTAGTGAATACAAAGATGCTGTTGCATTCATTGTATTACTTTTAATTTTATTCTTCTTCCCAGGTGGTTTATTTGGTGCGAAGAAATCAACAAGAGTATAGGTTGCGTCATGGGAAATAAAGGTGTATTTTTAGATAGAGGTATTGTAACAACAATTATTATTTTGTGTTTAATACCTTTTTTATTACAAAATAGTTTTCACTATGAAATTGCAATTATGTGTATGTTTAATGCTGTAATCTGTATTGGTCTTAATATGTTAGTAGGATATACAGGACAAATTTCATTAGGTCATGGTGCATTTGCTGGACTTGGTGCTTATGTAGCAGTAATTTTATCTACTACATTTGAATTTGATCCAGTACTTAGTATTCTCATCTCAGTTATTGTTTTAGCTACTTTAGCATATTTTGTTTCTAAGCCAGTATTGAAACTAGATGGTCATTATTTAGCAATGGCAACTCTTGCAGTTGGTATTATTATTTCTATTGTTCTTACAAATGAAGATCAACTTACTGGTGGACCAGATGGAATGGGTATTTCTGAATTCCATATTTTAGGATATGTATTTGAAAATGATATTCAATGGTATATTTTAGCCGCAACATTTTTAGTATTTTCAATTTGGGCTTTACAAAATGTTGTAAATTCTCCATTTGGAAGAATTTTAAGATGTATTAGGGATTCTGAAACTGCAGCAAAAGCTGTTGGTGCAGATGTTCCATATTATAAAACATATGTATTTGTAATCTCAGTTGTTATTGCAACAATTGCAGGAAGTTTATATTCTTATTACACAGGGTTTATTTCTCCTGAAGAATCAGGTTTCATGAGAAGTATTGAACTTGTAGTAATGATTGTATTTGGTGGTCTGGGAAGAATTTATGGAGCAGTATTCGGAGCTATTATTATAACAGCTCTTCCACAGTTTTTAACATTCTTACATGATTATGAACATATGGTATTTGGAGCTATTATTATCTTTGTTATGATTTTTATGCCAAAAGGAATAGTTTCACTTTTTGATACTTTGAAAGTTGAAAAAAAAGAGCCAAAAAAGGATAAATCATGAGTTTATTAAAAATTGATGGAATCTGTAAAAGTTTTGGTGGATTAAAAGCTGTTGACAATATTTCTTTTGAAGTGCAAGAGGGAACTATTCATGCCCTAATTGGACCAAATGGTGCAGGTAAAACTACACTTGTAAATATGATTTCTGGTATCTATTCAGTAGATACTGGAGATATTTATTTCAATGATGAAAAAATTACAAATGTTCCTACTCATAAATTAGTAAATAAACATATTATGAGAACATTTCAGAATCTTGAGATTTGTGAAAATATGACAGTTATGGAAAATGTACTTTTAGGTTTTAATATTAATATGAATAAAAGTCTTTTAAAGTGTTCTTTTCAATTTGAATCAATTATGGATGATGAAGAAAAATTTACACATATTGCTCTATCTCATTTAAAAAGAGTTGGATTAGAAGATGTTGCATATAAACTTTGTGGTGATTTATCTTATGGAGTTTTAAAAAAAGTTGAAATAGTTAGAGCGTTAGCACTTAACCCTAAACTTTTACTTTTAGATGAACCAGTAGCAGGACTTAATGGTACTGAAACAGCAGAAATAGCAGAGATTATAAAAGAAATAGCAAGTGAAGGTGTAACTGTACTTCTAATTGAACATGATATGAAAATGATTATGGGTATTTCGGACAATATTACAGTTGTGAATTTTGGAGTTAAATTAGCAGAAGGAACACCCGCCGAAATTTCATCAAATCCTGTAGTTATCAAAGCTTACTTAGGTGAAGGATCATTACATGAATAAGTCAGACTTAGTATTAAATATTGAAAAATTAGATTGTCATTATGGAAATATTCATGTATTACAAGATATTAACATAGAAGTTCACAAAGGTGAAATCGTTGCTTTAATTGGTGCAAATGGTGCAGGAAAAACAACTTTAATGAGAACAATTTCTGGTCTTAAAGAGCAAAATAAAGGTGAAATCACTTTTAAAGATAATATTCCTATTACTGATACTGCACCAGAAAAAAGAGTAAAACTTGGTATTGCACAAGTTCCAGAGGGAAGAGAACTTTTTAAATCTTTAACAGTTGAAGATAACCTTATGTTGGGTGCATATACAAGAAATGATAAAGCTGAGATTAAAAAAGATTTAGAATTTGTATATGAAAAATTCCCAATTTTACTTGAAAAGAAAGACTTAATTGCAGGTAACCTTTCTGGTGGTCAGCAACAAATGTTAGCAATTGGACGAGCTTTGATGTCTAAGCCAGATTTATTATTAATGGATGAACCTTCGATGGGATTAGCTCCTGTAATTGTAGAAGAAATATTTGCTTTTATTGAAGAGCTTAAAAAACTTCATATGACTGTATTTTTAGTTGAACAAAACTCATACTTTGCCCTAACTATTTCAGATAGAGCATATGTTTTAGAAAATGGTGAGATTGTTTTAAGTGGTAACTCTGTGGACTTAGTAAAAGATCCAAGAGTTAAAGAAGCATACTTAGGAATGTAAAAAATGGATTATAAATATATAATAGTAGAAAAAAGTGAAAACGGTGTAGGTCAAATTACACTTAATAGACCAGAAGCTTATAATGCATTGTGTACTCCTTTATTAGATGAAGTATCAAATGCAATAAAAGATTTTGATAGTGATGATTCTATTGGAGCAGTTGTTTTAACTGGTGGAAATAAAGTTTTTGCAGCTGGTGCTGATATCAAAGAACTTGCGACATTAGATTTTGCATCTGCTTATAACAATGAATTTGTAAAAAAAGAGTGGATGACTTTAGAAAAACATACTAAACCAATAATTGCTGCAGTTGCAGGTTTTGCTCTTGGTGGTGGTTGTGAAATGTCTTTATTATGTGATATCACTATTTGCGACACAACTGCAAAATTTGGTCAACCAGAAGTAAAAATTGGAACAATGCCAGGTGCTGGTGGAACGCAAAGACTTACACGCGCTATAGGAAAAGCTAAATCTATGCAATTATGTTTAACTGGTGATATGATTGGTGCACAAGAAGCAAAAGACTATGGATTAGTTGCACAAGTTGTAGAGGAAGGTAAAGTAATTGAGTCTGCACTTGAAATGGCTGGAAAAATTGCTTCTATGTCACAACCAGTTGTGAGGCTTATAAAAGAGTCTGTTAATAATGCATATGAATCTGCACTTCAATCAGGACTTGAAAGTGAAAGGAAATCTTTTTATACTACCCTAGCTTTAGATGATAGAATTGAGGGGATGAATGCTTTTGTTGAAAAAAGAAAAGCAAATTTTACGAATAAGTAAAACACTAATTAATATATTACAAAAAAAATAGTTATACATAAAATTTGTGTAACTATTTTTACTTTAAATGATATTTTATTATCATAAATATTAAAAAAAACTCACAAATAGTATTTAAATCCCATAAAATAGACTTTCTATGGCTTTTAAAATACATTACACTTTATTGCAATTTTGTAATATTTTTGAAATATATGTATATAAATTAAGGTAGAATTAAATTTTATGTGATACAATTATTTTGAATTAATTCGAAAAAGTGAAGTATATTTATAAATAGATATATTTCACTTCTTATAAATAAAACAAATTAAGGAGAGAGAATGGCATTTAAAGAAAAATTAGCTGGAACAATGGAATTTCCACCAGAAACACCACAACCAAATGTATATCCATTAAGTTGGGTAAATACAACGACTAAGTTACAAGAGGTTTGGGAAGCATCTCAAAGAGAATATTGGGATCCAGAAAAATTACCTTGGGATACGTTTAACGTTGAAAAGTTTACTTGGGAACAAAGAGAGTCAATGGCATATTGGTGGACACTACTATCAGTATTTGATGCTTCTGCTCCACCAGTTTTCGCATCAGCATTTATTAAAACTTATGAAATGCATGAAGAAGATGTAGTAAGAAGATGTTTCTTCTCTGTTACAAGAGATGAAGCAAATCACGAACAAATGTGTGGATTAGCTATTACTAAACTTTTAGAACATCCAGATCCAATTACATATGAACCAAAAACTGAAATTGGTAGAAAATTACAAAAGAATGCTAAATGGTTATATTTTAATGGTGGTAGATATTGGGATGGTTTTAAAACAGCAGTTCCAAAATATTCACTTGGTGTTTTATTCTCTTCATTTTTAATGGGTGAAATGGCAGCAGCTACAATTTTCCATCAAATGTCAGCAGGATGTAGTGAACTAGTATTTAAAGAAGGTTTCGCAAAAATTGGTAAAGATGAAGGTAGACATATGGCTATCGTTCTTACACTAATGGAAAGAGATTATCCAACACTTCCTGAAGAAGAAAAAGAAATTATTACTAAACAAATTAGAGCAGGTTACCTTTTCCTTTCAGCAGTACTATATGAGCCACCAGCAGATTTCTGGGATATTCCAGATGATTTCATTGCGAATCAAAGAGAAGGTGAAATTCATGCAAGAGAAGCAGGTTTTGCTATTCCTGAACTTGAAGTTAAGAAAGAAAATTGGAAAAAAGCAATGCTTAATGTTAAAGCAGTACTTGATAAATATGATACGCCATTCCCTGCAATCCCAGAAGTTGGAATTACAGGAAAAGAAGTAACAGACGTAGATTTAGACGATATTATTCCAGTATTCTAGTAAATACTAAAAATATAAATAAAATGACCAGGAATTAGATATGAAAAAAATTATTATGCAACCATCAGGGAAAGAGATAGATTGTCCTTCGGGAGAAACAGTTTTATCTGTTCTTGAGAAACAAGGGTACGCTTTGCCCAACAACTGTAGAGCTGGAGCTTGTGGTGAATGTAAAATAAAAGTTTTAAGTGGTGAATTTGACCAAGGTTTTATTATGGACATGGCCTTATCTCAAGAAGATAGAGATAAAGGTTATGGACTTATGTGTATGGCTAAACCAACTTCTGATGTTTTAGAAATTGAGTTTGGAACTGAAGATGCACAACCTAAATTATTCCCACCTGTTGAAAATTCTTGGCATATTGTAACAGATAAGATTCAACGTAATGAAAAAATATTAGAGTTGAGATTATCACCTCTTGGACAACCAATTAAGTTTTGGCCTGGTCAATATGCAATGATAGGTGATGAGGGTTCTGGACATCCTCTAAGACCATACTCTATTGCTAATTCTCCAAGACCAAGTGGTGAATTATCTTTCCTTATTACAAATGAAAAAGGAGGGAAAACTTCACCTTGGATTCATGAAGAAGTAAATATCGGTGATAATATTAAAATTAATGCACCATATGGAACTTTCTTAGGTGATCCTAGTGTTGATACTCCTATTTTATGTCTTGCTTCTGGAAGTGGATTAGCTCCTATATTATCACTTCTAAATGCATACTTAAGTAGAGGTAATAGAAATCCTGTAACTCTGTTGTTTTCCGCTAAAACAAAAGCAGATTTACTTGATTTTGGAAAACTTAAATACTTAGAATCTAAATATGTAAACTTTAAATATAAATTTACTCTTACTCAAGAGAGTAATAATCTTGGTGGTTTAGAAGGAAGAATTGATAAAGTTTTACCGCAATTACTTTCAGATCTTTCTAACCATTCAGTTTATATTGCAGGTGGAGTATCATTTGTAGATTCTTGTAAAAAAATCGTTGATAAACTTGGTGCAAAAGAAGAACTAATCCATATGGAAGAGTATTTCGCACAACAAGTACAGTAAAAATCTTCAAAAATTATTCAATTAAACTTTGCTAATCGTAGGAATATTTATACCTACGATTAGTTTTCCTTTTTTAAATAAAATCTTTATTAAAAGTTTGACTATATGATTATAATATGTTATATTAATCAATTGACTATATAGTCAAATTATAATTAATATATAGGAACTGTTTATGTCACTATTTTTCTTACTATTATTAAAAATATTTCCTTTATATATTAATATTATATTAGGATATTTTTCTGCAAAACTTTTAGATGTTAAAAGAGAATCAATTGCAAATATATTGATATATATTTTAGGCCCAATCGTAGTTTTTTCTGCAACATTAAGTGTTAAAATTGATTTATCTATTTTATTCTTACCTGTATTTTTCTATATTTTTTGTTCTGCACTTGCTTTTCTTGCATTATTTATATTTAGAAATACGTGGAATGACCCAACGGGTAATATTTTAGCCTTTAGTGCAGGTACTGGAAATACTGGATATTTTGGAATTCCTTTAGCAATTATATTTTTTCCACCATACCTAGCTGATATTTATATTTTTACAGTTTTAGCCTCTTTATTATATGAGAGTAGTACAGGTTTTTATGTAACTGCAAAAGGAAACTTTACAGTAAAAGAATCTTTAAATAAGATATTAAAATTACCAATTTTATATGCTTTTATATTAGGTGTTGTCTTAAACCTTTTTGGAATTACAATTCCTGAAGAAGTTAGTGCTTATACTGGACAGTTTAAAGGTGCCTATGGAATTCTTGGTATGATGATGTTAGGAATGGGACTTGTAGGACTTAAAAGAGGTACAGATCTTGATGCTAAGTTTATATCAATTACATTTTTCTTAAAATTTATTTTTTGGCCACTTGCAATATTAGGTGTTATTTATATAGATAGAGAATTTTATATGTTTTTAAATGAAGATTTATATAAAGTTATGTTTTTATTCGCAATTGTACCACTTGCAGGGAATACTGTAACCTTAGCAGTTTTACTAAATGCAAAACCAGAAAAAGCTAGTTTCACCGTTCTGTTAAGTACAATTGTTTCTGTTATATATATACCAATTGTTTTAGCACTATATGGTGGTTTCTAATTGGATTAGAATAAGATAATTATCTTATTCCACCAAATCTATTAAAATAGAACTTATCTAGCTTAGGAGTATTGCCTCCAACTGTTAGAAGGTTATTTTTAACATAGTTATTTGCTTGATTATGAATTCCTCCATAAATTGATTCTACAAGTGATGATGCAGCTTTTCCTAACCAATCAATAGAGACTAAATCATTTCCTAGTTTAGGGTCAAATAATAGAGCTCTTCTGTATTCATGGATAAGCATTATTCTTAACATAAAACATTGTTTATCAGTAAATTGATCAATAGGAGTTTTCAGTGAAAAGATTCTTCTAAATTTTGTGATAAATGCTTGATATCTTTCTTCTACATCTTTTAAATCCCAATAAGTATGAACCATACTTTTTATCATTTCTTTATTCATAGGCATATGAATTGGGCCTTTTACTAAAAGAACATCATTTTGAAGTTCATTTTTTATTAAAATATCTTGCATATATTCCATTTTATAATGAGGGTGAATATGTACATGTTTTGATGGATTTGCAAAACCTTCTTTTTTTAGTACTTTTGATAAGTCTTGTTCTTTTGCTGGTGTTAAACCGTTTGAAAATAGAACTAACCAATCTCTATCTTTCTCTTGTTCATCATATGCATAAACACTGTAGTGAGCTTTAATGAATCTATCAATGGCTAAATCACTTAATGAATAATAGCTTTCTCGACCAAATTTCTTTGAACTTAACCATCCTTCTTTTGTAAGTCTAAAGATAGATGTTCTTGTTAGTTTTTCACTAATATCAAACTCTTCCATGAACTTGACTAAAGAACCTAGCCAAATAGTTCCTCCATATGGAAAAACAGTATCTCCGAAAAAGGTAATAATTAAAGATTTTGCTTTTGGTGATATCTCTTCTAGAATTTCTTTTAAATATTCATCAACTTCATTATGTTCTAACTCACTCACGTTGTTCCTTATTCTTATATTTGTTAGATATTGTATCAAAAATAAAAAAAAAGCTTGTTAAATTATGTTTAAAGTCTTTAGAACATGCTTCATTAAGAGCTTTTAGAAAAAAGTAAATATATTACAATTATTTAAATATTTACTTTAAATTCTGTGATTTCTTCATTATTTAGAAATTTTTTAATAATAATTCTTTGAATTCCTAATGGAGTTTTTATCATATTTTCTTTATTGTTGTTATAAAATTCTTTTGCTTTGTAAGATAGAGTTTCAACTCTTTCTTGTGTTAATCCAGATTCAACTTCTGATTCATATCTTTCTATTCCAAAGCCAACAACAACTACATATTGCTCTCCAATTGTGTTTAATACAATTTCATTTACACCTTGTTCTCTCATAGCTAATACCTTTATTAATTAAATTCTTTTGCTTCTTTTCTTAAAATATAAGAATTAATATTTTCTACAAATTCTTTTAAAATCTTATAACCTTCTTTTTTATCCCATACACAACTTTGTGTGATAAATTCAGAACTAGGTTCACTGTATCGTTTTGTATAGTCAACTATATTAAGTAAAGATTCGTTTATTGAGTCTGATTTTGTTAGGACATTAAGATTTTCAATTTTTAAAATATTATGATACTTCATACAATAATCAAAACTATCAATACCTTCATAAATTAAGGCTTTATCCCAAAAATATAATTTATCATTGAATACTCTTAATTCTATAAATCCATGTATTAGGATATGGTTTTCTAACAAATTTACTTTTTTAGCTAAGTTAATTAGCTCATCTAAAGTGAAATCTTTTTTTAATCCATATCCTTTTGTAGAAGGATTAAATTTAAATCCAAGTTCCTGTAGTTTTTCATGGTTAAATGAATTTTTCTGTATTTTGTAACCTAATGTCTCTTGTGCTTTTATAACATTACTTATAAAATTTGCAGTATCTACTTCTTCTTGTTCTTCTTCTTTAAATTTAACCTCTAAATAGTTCACTTTTAACCTTATTTTAGAATTGCTTCTTTGAATTGTGGAGCTAATGCTTCAAGTTTTTCATCACTTAAATTTTGCATTGCTCTATATGTATAGAATGGTTCAACTACTTTCATACCACAAAATTTTGCAGTATAAATATAAGGAGTTAAACACTCATCTACACTTTTATAATCTCCGTCATAAGCTGCTTCATGTCCACCCATAGAAACGGCGAGCATAAATTCTCTTCCATCTAATTCTCTTCTTTGGTAACCATCTTGAGTAACATCAAATGCAAAACCTAAAGAGTAGACTTTATCCATCCATTCTTTAAGTATTGAAGGTGCATTAAACCAAAACATTGGGAATTGAAATACTACTTTGTCAGCTTTTTTTATAGCTTCTTGTTCTGCTTCTATATCAATTTTATAATCAGGATATAAAGCTTTTATATCTCTTACTTCAATATTGTCACAAGATTCTAACTCTTGTACCAAACGTTTATTTACTCTAGATATTTTCATATCGTCATGAGCTAGAACCACTAATACTTTTTTTGACATTACAACTCCTATAAATTTCTTTTATCTACAACTCTTTGAGCTTTTCCTTGGCTTCTTGGAACTTGTCCATGAGCTTTGACATTTACTTTTACAGAAACCCCAATCCCCGATTTGACTTTATGAATAAGTGTTTTAACCGCAGCAGTAATTTCGGCATCACTTGCACTTAATTCTGCCTCAATATCAATTGCCATATCGTCCATGTTTCCAGTTCTTGAAATGATAATTTGGTAGTATGCAGAGAAAGCTTCAATTTTAAGTAAAACTTCTTCAATTTGAGATGGGAATACATTAACACCTCTAATAATCATCATATCATCAGTTCTGGCTTTAATACGTTTCATTTTTCTCATATTTAAAAGGTCACCCTCATATAGTGTTGATAAATCTTTTGTTCTATATCTAATAATTGGTAGGGCTTCTTTAGTTAAAGTAGTAAGAACTAATTCTCCTTCATTATTATCAGCTAATGGTTCAAATGTATCTTTATCTACAATTTCAGGGTAGAAATGATCTTCCCAAATGTATAAATCCCCTCGATCTTCTAAAACTTCACACGCAACACCAGGTCCCATCATTTCAGATAAACCATAAATATCAAGTGCAGCAATTCCTACTTTATCTTCAATTTTTTTCTTCATTTCCATTGACCATGGTTCAGCTCCAAAAATACCAACTTTAAGTGCTGTCTCTTTTGGATCAATCCCTCTATTTTCCATCTCTTCAATTATATTTAACATATAAGATGGAGTTACCATAATTGCAGTAGCTTTAAAGTCATTGATTAAAGTAACTTGCTTATCAGTAAATCCACCTGAAGCTGGAATAACAGTACATCCAAGTTTCTCAGCACCATAATGTGCTCCAAGACCTCCAGTAAATAGTCCGTATCCATAAGATATATGTACCATATCTCCTTTGCCTACTCCACCAAGTCTAAGTGACCTTGCTACTAAATCAGACCAAGTATCAATATCTTTTCTTGTATATCCAACAACTGTAGGTTTTCCTGTCGTTCCTGAAGATGCATGAAGTCTAACAATATCACTCATTGGATTTGCAAACATTCCAAAAGGGTAATTTAATCTTAAATCCTCTTTTGTTGTAAAGGGAAATTTATTAATATCTTCTAAGAAAGTAAAATCATCGGGATGAACACCATGATCATCCCATTTCTTTTTATAATATGGTACAAAAGAATATGCTCTTAAAAGAGTATGTTTCATTCTTCTTGTTTGTAATGCAATCAATTCATCTTTTGAAACTAAAACTTTTGGGTAATAGCTAACTGTTTTTCTATTTTTTGTATCTGCCATCTTACTTCCTTAGTCTACTTGTAAATTTTCAATAATCATTGAGATACCTTGTCCTACTCCAATACACATTGTACAAAGACCATATCTTCCATTTGTTTGTTCTAATTGATTTAGTGCTGTCATAACTAATCTTGCACCACTCATCCCTAATGGATGACCAATTGATATTGCTCCACCATTTGGATTTACTTTAGCTTCATCATCTGCTAAACCTAATCCTCTTAGTGTTGCTAAGCCTTGAGATGCAAAAGCTTCGTTTAATTCAATTACATCCATATCTTTTGTAGTTAAACCAGTTTTCTCTAAGATCTTTTTAGATGAATATAATGGTCCAATTCCCATAATTCTAGGAGGAACACCAGCTACTGCCATCATTACAATTTTAGCTTTTGGTTTTAAATTATATTTTTCTACAGCTTCTTTAGAAGCTATAATCATAGCTCCTGCTCCATCATTTACTCCAGAGGCATTTCCAGCTGTTACTGTACCGTCTTTTTTAAATGGAGTTCTAAGAGTTCCAAGTTTTTCTAAAGTTGTATTTGGTTTTGGATGCTCATCTGTGTCAACTATTAAATCATCTTGTTTTCTTCTTTTTACACTTACTGGTGTAATTTCTTTTTTAAAGAAACCAGCTTCAGTAGCCACTTTACATTTTTGTTGAGAGTTAAAAGCAAATTTATCTTGGTCTTCTCTACTTATCCCAAACTCTTCTGCTACATTTTCACCAGTCTCTGGCATAGAATCTGTTCCAAACATTTCATGCATTTTAGGATTTGTAAAACGCCAGCCAATAGTTGTATCATACACATTGTTCGCTCTTGTAAAAGCAGTATCAGCTTTAGGCATAACAAAAGGAGCTCTTGACATAGATTCAACACCACCTGCAATAATTAAATCACATTCTCCTGCTTTAATACTTCTTGCTGCCATTCCAATTGCATCCATTCCTGAACCACAAAGTCTATTGATTGTAGTTCCTCCTGTATGATGAGGAAGACCAGCTAGAAGTGCAGACATTTTTGCTACATTTCTATTATCTTCACCAGCTTGATTTGCACATCCAAAAATAACGTCATCAAGTTCTTCCCAGTTAATTGTAGGATTGTTTTCCATTAAGTATTTTAACGGAACAGCACCCATATCATCAGGTCTAATTGACGATAGTGAACCACCATAACCACCAACTGGCGTTCTAATATAATCTATTATATATGCTTCATTCATTACAACTCCTCTTGATCTATAATTGTGCCTTTTATTGCCACTGATTTTCCCGTGAAAAATGCAACAGATTCAAATTTTTGGTTTATCACCAAAATATCATAAATTCCAATTTTACCTTTTAGATATTTTTCACTTGCAGTTGCATATAATGTGTCACCTAAAAAAGCTGGTTTTACAAAGGTTATATCACATCCACCTGCAACAGTTGCTATATTTCTTGAATTACAAGAAATTGCAAAAGCAGCATCTGCAAAAGAGAATATAGCTCCACCTTGACAAGTTCCATGACCATTTAGCATCATTTCACTAACTTCCATTTTCATCTTTGCAAAACCATCTTCTACTTCAACTAATTCGATACCTAAAGCATGCTCAAATTTAGTATCAGCCATCATTTTTGTGGCTACTTTATAACAAAGTTTAGTTTCACTCATAATATTTCCCACCAATAATTGATTTTTCTATTAATCCTCTATCTGCTCTATATCTTGAATCTTTGTAAAATGATTCTAAATTATTTAGAGTTTTTAAAACAAAATCTGTTCCTAATTTATCTGCCCATTTAAAAGGACCAATAGGATAATTTACTCCATTTTCCATTGCAATATCAGCACTGCACTCGTCACAAACACCATTTGTTACTGTTGAACTAGCTTCATTTATTAACATTGAAACGGTTCTTAGCATAATCATTGCAGGAGAATCTTTGATAATCAAAGTCTCTTTTTTAATTTGAGAAAATAGTGCTGCAATATTTGGAGCAACATGTTGTTGTGCTAAAAGTGATGTTGAAATTGTTACTGAACTTGAAAGCTCATAATCAATATTTATGTCAAGTTGCGCAATATTTTTCTCACTTAATTCTTTTGAAATTTCACTCGCCATTTTTCCATTTGCTAAAAATAGTTTGATTTCATTAAACTCAATATATCCATCACCTTCTACTTCTATTACTTTTATTCCCGCTTTTTTAAATAGAGGAATCAACTCATCTGCAATACCTAAAGAACCGTAAACATATATTTCTGAAATCTTGTTATTAGAAGGTGTTACCTTTCTAATATCATCTCTACCTTGTTGTTTATTATCTTCATATTTGTAAAATCCTGCACCAGATTTTCTACCAAGTAGTCCAGCTTGTGAAAACTCTTGTTGTGTTAAAGATGGTTTAAATCTAGGGTCTTGATAATATGAATCAAATGTTGAAGCAGTTACTGAATAGTTAGTATCATTTCCAATTAAATCCATTAATTCAAATGGACCCATTCTAAATTTACCGCTACTTCTGATTACTTCATCAATTGTTGGAAAAGATGAAACACCTTCTTCATAAACTCTTAATGCTTCAGCATAAAAAGGTCTTGCTATTCTATTTACAATAAATCCTGGAGATGATTTTACATATACTGCTTTTTTACCCCATGATGAAATTAGAGCATGTACATCTTCAATTATTTGCTGGTCACTTCGTAAGCCGTAAATAACTTCAACAAGCTTCATTATTGGAGCTGGATTAAAGAAATGAATACCAATCATATTTTCAGGTTTTTTAAGACCATTTGCAAGTGCAGAAATAGAGATTGATGAAGTGTTTGATGCAATTACAACATCTTCACAAATATCTTCAAGTTGTTTGAATATATCTTGTTTAATCTCTTTATTTTCAATAATGGCTTCAATAATTAAATTACAAGGAGCTAAATCATTTATTTCCATAGTTGGGTTCATCAATGAAATAGTTTTATCTTTTGCCTCTTGTGTCATTTTCCCTTTTGTCACAAGTTTTGATAGCTCTTTTTCATTAATCTTCATTGCATTATCAACTGCGCCATCCCAGTTATCATATAAAATTACTTTATGTCCAGCTTTTGCAGCAACTTGAGCAATCCCTCTACCCATAATCCCTGCTCCAACTATTCCTATGATTGAATTAGAATCTATTTTCATACTAGTTTCCTTTAAAGTTAGGAGTTCTTTTATTTAAAAATGCAGAAACACCTTCTTTATAATCATTTGAATGACCAGCAGCTCTTTGTAAGTTTTTCTCTAATTCTAATTGTTCATCAAGAGTATTTTCAATTGACTCGTTTAACGCTTTTTTAATTAGGCTTAATCCATATGTTGGAGCAGTTGAAAAGTGAAGTGCAAGTTTTTGTACTTCTTCATCAATAGTATCAAGAGGATAAACTTTTGAAATTAACCCATACTCTTTTGCAGTTTGTGCAGAAAGCTTATCTCCTAACATACATAACTCTTTTGCTCTTGCCATTCCTACAAGTTGAGGAAGGAAAAAAGAGTTACCACTATCAGGTACCAGTCCAATTTTACAAAAGGCTTGGATGAAAGAAGCTTTTTCATTTGCAATTACAAAATCACAAGCTAGTGCTATACCAACACCTGCTCCTGCTGCTACACCATTTACTTTACAAATAACTGGCATTTCTAATCCATAAATTGTTTTAATTAGAGGATTGTATTTTCTTTCAATAGATTCACCTAAATCAAGTTTCTCATCAGGGTTATTAACTGATCTATCATTTAAATCTTGTCCTGCACAAAAAGCTCTACCTTCACCTGTAATAATTAATACCCTAATAGCTTTGTCTTTTTTTATATTTTTAAAAGCATCTTTTAACTCTGCATGCATTACTTCATTTAGTGAGTTGAATACATCTGGTCTATTAAAAGTTAAAGTTGCAATACCTTCATTTACTTCATATTTAATTGTTTCGTATGACATTATTATTGTCCTTTAAAATTTGGTTTTCTTTTTTCTTTAAATGCACTAATTCCCTCTTTTTTATCTTCACTTGATAATATTCCTGAGAAAATTGTCTTTTCATATTTTAGTGATGCACTTAATCCACTGTCATATGATGCTAAAACAGCACTTTTAATGGCTGTTATTGCTAATGGAGATTTTTTTGCAATTTTACTTGCAATTTCCATTGCTCTAATCATCGTACTTTGTACTGGAACTACTTCTGATACTAAGTTCATCTTTAGTGCAGTTTTAGCATCAATGAAATCTCCTGTTAAAAGCATTAACATGGCATTTGATTTACCCATCGCTTTTACTGTTCTTTGTGTTCCACCAGCTCCTGGCATGATTCCTAAATTGATTTCAGGTTGACCAAATTGTGCATTATCTCCGCATATAATAATGTCACAATGCATAGCAAGTTCACACCCTCCGCCTAAACAGAATCCATTTACTGCAGCAATAATAGGCTTTTTAAAGTCCTTAATAGCTTCCCAATAAGATGTTCTTACATCATTTATTGACTCAATTGCACCTTTAACTTCAAGTTCATTAATATCTGCTCCCGCTGCAAATACTTTTTCTCCTCCTGTTAAAATAATACATTTGATTTCATCATCACAATTTTGTAACGTTTCATGAATTTCTTTTAATGTATTAGTTCTTAATGCATTGTAAACTTCACTTCTATTAAGTGTAATAATAAGTATATGTGAGTCTTCTACATCTACTTTTATATCTTTAAAGCCCATTTTCCCCTCCAAATAATATATCTATTTCAAAAAAACTAAAAAAATTCTAACAAATGTAATATATATTAGAGCTTAAAAATAAATGCTATTTTTAAGCTATTTGCTATAAAATATACCATTTTATGAGGATTAAGTGCTTTATTTAATATTCGCTTAATAAAAAATATATTAAGATTTTAAAAAATATAATACATAAAGGGTTAAAATGAGTCTTTTTGAGAAACATAACGAAACACTATCAAGAGCATTGGAAGAAATTAAAAATAGAGGATATTGGTCTCCTTATTTTGAAATTCCAAGTTCAAAGGTTTATGGTGCAGGAAAAAAAGAGGAATCAATAAACTCTTTTAAATCACAATTAAATAATAGATATGAAATTAAAGGTTTAGAAACTGAAAAATATTTAGGAGCAGAAACATCTCCTTATGGTTTTGATTTAGGAATCACATATCCTTCAATTCCTGCCGATACATTAGTTACAAAGTCAAAAGAAGCGATGAATCAATGGAAAAAAGTAAGTCTTGATGATAGAGCTGGAATCTGTTTAGAAATACTTGATAGAATTAATAAAAGATCATTTGAAGTTGCAAATGCAGTTATGCATACAACTGGTCAACCATATATGATGGCTTTTCAAGCAGGTGGTCCTCATGCACAAGATAGAGGATTAGAAGCTTTAGCTTACGCATACAAACAATTAGCTGATATTCCTACAGAATCTACATTTACAAAACCTACAGGAAAAGACAATCCTCCAATTGTTGTGAATAAAAAATTAAGAGTAGCTCCAAGAGGAATTTCTTTAATTATTACTTGTTCTACTTTCCCTACATGGAATTCATATTCTGGGTTATTTGCATCATTACTTACTGGAAACTCAATTATTTATAAACCACATAGAAATGGTATCTTACCAATTGCTTTAACAGTAGAGATTGCAAGAGAAGTTTTAGAAGAAAATGGAATTTGTGCAGATTTAGTATCTATGATTATATCTGATGATAGAACAGAAACTCAAAATCTAGTAAAAGACAAAAATGTAAAAATTATTGACTTTACAGGAAGTACTACATTTGGAGATTGGTTAGAAGATAATGCTCCTCAGGCAAATGTATATACAGAAAAAGCAGGAGTGAATTGTTTAATAGTAGATAACTATGATAATTTAAAAGGTATGACTAGAAATATGTCTATGGCACTTTCTTTATACTCTTCGCAAATGTGTACAGCTCCACAAAATATTTTTATTCCAAAAGATGGTGTTGTTTCAAATGGTGAAAAAGTTTCATTTGATGAAATTGCTTCAATGATTGCAGGATCTGTTGAGAAACTTCTTTCTGTAGATGAAAGAGCAACTGAAATTTTAGGGGCAATTCAAAACTCTGAAATATGTCAAAGAGTTGAAGATGCTGGAAAACTTGGTGAGATTATTTTAGAATCAAAAGAGATTAAACATCCTATGTTTGAAAATGCTACAATTAAAACACCAGTAATAGTGAAAATTTCTGCAAAAGATAAAGATACTTATCATAATGAACATTTTGGACCAGTAATTTTATTAATTGAGACAGAATCTAGAGAAGATACCTTAAATGTATGGCAAGAAACAGTTGAACTTCATGGTGCTATTACAGCTGGAGTTTATTCATCAGATGAAGAGTATTTAGAAAAAGTAGAAGATATTGCGATTGATGAAAAAGTAAATTTATCAGTTAATTTAACTGGACATGTACTTATGAATCACTCTGCTGCCTTTACAGATTTCCATGCAACAGGAGATAACAAGGCTGCAAATTGTGCATTATCAAATGATAATTTTGTTTCAGGGAGATATTCAATCGTAACTATAAAAAGGGATGCATAGTGCAAATTTATGAATTAAATGGATTAGTGCCTGTCATTAGTGACAAGGCATTTGTCCACGAAACAGCTGTAATTATTGGAGATGTATTTATTGAAGAAGGTGTATATATTGGTCCAAATGCTTCTTTAAGAGGAGATTTTGGACGAATTATCATTAAAAAGAACGCAAATATACAAGACTGTTGTGTTTGTCACTCTTTCCCAAATATAGATGTAATAGTTGAAGAGAATGGACATATAGGTCATAGTGCTATTTTACATGGTTGTCATGTAAAGTATAATGCAATGGTTGGTATGGGAGCAGTTGTTATGGATGAAGCTATAATTGGTGAAAATGCAGTAATTGGGGCATCTTCATTAGTTCCTTCTAAGATGGAAATTCCTGCAAATCATTTAGCTTTTGGAAATCCAGCAAAAGTTAGACGTGAATTAAAGCCTGAAGAGATAAATTGGAAAAAAGATGGAAGCCAAGCTTATACAAATTTAGCATATAACTGTTTAGAAAATCTAAAAAAATGTGAACCCCTTAATGAATCAAGTGATGAACGAGAAACTTTAAGATGTGATATGCATTATAAACCAAAACATAACTAAGAGCCTTTGTCTCTTAGTTAGTCTTTTTTCGTCTACTTAAAATTGCAATTGCAATACCACATAAGATAATATCTGTAGAAATAAATAGTTTAAATGTAAGTTCTTCATTCAATAATATCACTCCTAAAATTATAGCAATAGGTGGAACTATTAATTGTATTATTCCCGATGTGATTATTTGTATTTGAGGTAAAATATAATACCAAGTTACATATCCTAGTGCAGAAGTTATTCCTCCTGAAATTATTGCTAAAGCTATACCATTAAAACTAATATGAGTTTGACCTACAAATAGTAAATAAAAAATTCCTGTGAAGATAATAGTTTTTGTAAAGTTATCCGCAGTATGATAAAGAGCATCGCTAGAGTTTTTTCCTAAAATTGTATATGCTCCCCATGCAAGTCCAGATATTATCATCAAGAATACATGAAAAAATGAAAGACTAAAACTTTCTTCTGGAAAAAGAAGATATGTAAGTCCTAGAAATGCAATTAAAATACCAATACTTTTTTGGCTTGTTAGTTTTTCTTTTTTTAATAAAGCAATAAAAATTATAAATAGTTGAACTACTGCAAAAAGTATAAGTGCTCCAATCCCTGCATCTAGATTTAAATAAGAATAAGAAAATGCAATGGCATATAAGAAGAGCATAAAAGAACTAATCCAGTTCTTTTTTAATGAAAGATTTAATTTTTTATCTCTAATATAAAGAATAATTAGTAAAACAATAGAACCAGATAATAGTCTAAAAAATGTAAAGCTAAAGGCATCAATATAATTTTCGGCTAATGCGGCACGAGCAAGAACAGAACTGGTTGAAAAGAAAAATAGTGTTAATAGGATTAGGATAAATAGCTTATAGTTCATAAGCTATTATATCTTTAGTGTTTAAAAGTTGGGTTATCTTTAAAGAAATCTGCAATTTTGTCTGTGTGTGCATATATTTTCCCACTTCTTCTCATAAATGAATTTACAATATGATAACCATGATTAAGTGCAGCAGCTATTGAACCACCAGTATTAAAGGCAATATCCCCTGCAACATATAAACAGTGAATATTTGTTCTATAATGTTCATCATAAATTGGTTTACCACCTTCATCAGTTTCAATTCCTATTTTTTTAAGGAAATCAACAGGGGCCGTTCCTCCAATTGCATAAATTACTCGGTCATAAATTGTAAAGTAGCCATCATTGAAGTTTACTTTTACTTTTCCGTGTTCATTTTCTACAGAATCAATATCAGTATCCATTCTTAGTCTTAGTTTCTCTTGTCCATTATATTGGTATAAAATATCTTCATTTTCTGGATTTAAACGATTAAAATCAGCTTTTCTATAAACTAAAGTAACTGTATTACTTTCATCTGCTAACTCATATGCATACTCAGCAGCAGAGTTTCCTCCTCCCACAACTAATATCTTTTCACCTTCATTACATTTATCAAGATTGTAATTTACGTACTCTTTAATTGATGGTGGAATTTTATATGATGGTTTATTAGGTTTTCCCATTTTCCCAATTGTTACAACAACAGCTATTGCTTTAAAACTTTGTGTTGCAGTTGTAATTAAAAAACAATCTTCTTCTTCATTTCTAATAATATTTTCAACTTCTGTATTAAAAGCAGTATCGATTTTCTCTTCATCTAAAAGTTGGTCAAAGAAATCTAGTGTTGTCTCTTTCGTTCCATCCATAAAAGGAATATTCCCTTCAATATCTACAGTTTGACCTTTCCAATCTTTATCAACTCTTTTATTGTCTTTATAGAATTTTCTAATAGTACTTGAATGATTATCTGCTTTGTCGATTAGTAATATATTTTCAATACCATGAACTGCTGCTTCTATTGCTGTACCAATTCCTCCTGGTCCTCCACCAATAATTACGATATCATAGATAGTTGTCATAATATTCTCCCCAGAATTTATTTTTAAGGGGTATATTATACTATAATTGTTACTTATACACAAATCAAATTATAATCTTATCTTATATGATAGATATACTATTTTTTGGTTAATATTAATACAACATTTGTAAGTTTAATTTAGATAAAATGGCTCTTTTAACAAAAAAATATAAATTTAAAATGAATTATTAAAAGGTAAAAATAGAATGAAATATGGTGAAAAAGAAATACTTGAATTTGATATAAACAAAGATGAAAATTTTTGGCCAAACCAGCATGATAAAACTTATATTATTGATATTGAACTTCCAGAATTTATGGCAAAATGTCCAAGAAGTGGATATCCTGATTTTGCAACAATCAAAATTCAATATTCTCCAAAGAAACTAGTGGTTGAATTAAAAGCTTTAAAACTTTATATTAACTCTTTTATGAACAGAGAAGTTTCTCATGAAAATTCAATAAATGAGATTTTTGATGTTTTATATGCAAAGTTAGAGCCTAAATGGTTAAAAGTTATTGGTGATTTTAAACCACGTGGAAATGTTCATACAGTTATTGAAATCGACAGCGCAAAGATGTAAAGGTTTTCCTTGGAAAGATTAGTTACTACGGCGCAAGCTGCTCAAATATTAGGACTATCATTACAAGGTGTACACTATAGAATTAAGCATGATCAATTAAAGTCACTAAAGAAATCTGGTAAAACATATGTATATATTAGTGACCATGTTGATAATAAAGTTGATACTAAAATTGAAATAAAAGAGACTGCTAATCAAGATAGTCTAAGAGAAGTAATTGAAGTAAAAGATGAGCAAATTTTACTTTTAAAAAAATCTATGAAGTGGATGAAAAAGCAATATGGCTCTGAGATTTCTAGATTAGAAAAAAATCAAAAAAGAATTATTGGCGTTTTTAACCGTGAAATAGAACTTCTTCAAAGTGCATTTAATGAAATGCGTTCAGTATATAAACCTGTCTCTTATACACATCTGACGCTGCCGACGAAGAGGATAGTGTAG